>AMGN01000019.1 GCA_000309865.1 Methanobacterium sp. Maddingley MBC34
GTAACTGACTCTGGAGGGTACTCCTTTATCAGACTGAAATCCTGGATGTATTTTTTGAAGTTATGCCATTTGGCATCGTACTCTTCACCGTAGGTGGTCCACTGGCCTGCGATCTTCTGCGGTAGGATGAGAGAAATGATTGATACCACTCCCAGGACTATAGATGCCAATAAGGCGAAAGTAGCTGCAGGTAAAGAATCGGTAATGGTTATGAAGAACACGATGGCAGCCACTATAATTCCTGCCACTCCAAAAATCTTTAAATAATTGTCTCCCTTTTTGATGAAGATCTTATTCAACTGGTCATCACTGAGGAATCTGTCTTTTATATCAGCTTTCCAGTTATTGTAGGTGTCACGGAAAGATTTTGCAGTCTCCTTATCCGATAAATCCGCAGAGATCTGGTCCAGGGATATCAATCCATCTTCTTCAAACTCTTCCAGAAAGTTTAAAATGTCCAATTCAAATTCTTTAAGGGTAGATTTATCCTTAGCAGTGTTAATTTTAAGAAACATAGAGTCATCTATTCCATAACCTTCCTTGGATAGCGGTTCTTTCTCCATTAAAAGGTATTTTCTGTCGATTAGATCCATTATGGTGGCTTTAAAGCCATCCATGTCTGGCTCTCCTATTTTCTTGGAGAACCCTGGGCCGCAGATGGCATTGACCAGGGCAGGTGGATCATCAGTAGGGATGTCTCGCTCATATTCTGCCTGATAATCTATTTTTGGCTCCCTCCCATAGCGGTAGTAAATAATTACCGGTACAAAAAGGGCTAGAATCATTAAAATTGCTAAAATTGAATATAAATTGCTATAAAAGTTGAGCTGATTCTGGTAATCGTTCTGTATCTGTTCTATCTGATTTAAGGCGTCTTGATTTATGATGGTTCCGTTGGTGGGGTTGTTTGAGAATTGACTTTTGGGTAGGACCATCCTAACTTCCAAGTAATCTCCTGAAGGAATAGTTCCACTGGTTATCGCCAGAGTGTTACCCTGCCAGCTGGAATTTTTAGCATAATACGGAGGATTCAACCAGTATTCAACACCATCACTGGAAGGAACATGAATTTTGGCATTGAGCTGGCCAATTGGCTCTTCCCATCCTTCACCCACCAGTTTATACTGTAATTCAACTATGTCATTGTAAAACCGCAACACGTGCAACAGGTCATATTCAAGGGTGACATCCACATCCCTATTGGAAATTGGACTGGTTTTTGCCGCATCAGAGTATAAATATATTTTAATCCGCTGATTGGTGCCCTGATCAATGATTTCATCACTGGAATAAACACCATCAGTGGAAACCTTCACATTTTGAAGGATCTGGCCACTTTTTAAGGGTAAATCCCGGTACACTCCGTTGTAGGTTCCTGAAAAAGAGTAATGGATGGTTTCCTTAACATGAATGGAACCATCATTTTGCAGGAAAAGATCCATATCAATGGAAGGTATGGAATAGCTCCTGTCTTCAGCAAAGGCAAATCCCGTGCATAAAAGTAGAATAATGGATAACGTGGCTATTAAAATAACATAATTCTTTTTATCCACTGGTAATCCTCCTTAAGGAATTAGAACTCAACTTTAGGGACTTCCCTTTTGGCCTCTTCGATCTCGAAGAATTCTGCTTCCTGGAAGTGGAACATTGATGCTATGATGTTACTGGGGACCATCTGGCATTTGTTGTTGTACATCAACACCGTGTCGTTGTAAAACTGTCTGGAATAAGCAATTTTATTCTCAGTTTCCTCTAACTGGCTTTGTAGCTCCAGAAAGTTTTCATTGGCCTTCAATTCAGGATAGTTCTCTGCCACGGCAAAAAGACTCTTCAGAGTATCAGTTAATATATTGTTGGCTTCTGCAGTTTCTTGAACTGTTTTAGCATTCATCAAACCGGCTCTTGCCTCGGTTACATTTTGAAAAACTGTTTTTTCGTGTTTAGCATATCCTTTTACAGTTTCCACCAGATTGGGTATGAGGTCTGCACGACGGTTCAACTGAACATCAATCTGAGACCAGGCATTTTTAACTCTATTTCTGAGCTGAACCAGACTGTTGTAAAGATACACAAACACGACCACTATCAGAATCAGTATAATTAGTATTATTAGTTCGATTAACATTTCCATCACCAGTCATAAATTTTGATCATGTTCTTATTAATCCCTGTACAATTATCATTAATATAATTTAGCTAAATCAAAGGTTCAAAAAATTTAGTGATATAATTCGAAACCTGAAAAATCTAAAACACCATTTCCCTTCGAATCATAAATGATTTAGGGAAATATTAAGCGAATCAACTTAATGTATACTTTAAAATGCCATAAATAAAGTAAATTGACTAGTGCCACTTTTAAACTATAATGAAGATAATACAATCCCATTCATGCCCACTTACGTTAAACCACTTACGTTAAATATAATATAAACTTCAAAGAAAAAATAATCAATTAATGTAAGTGCCTAATCAATTAAACAAAGTAGGAATCAATTAATGGACTCAAATAGATTGGAGTTATCCTATCTAGAATTCTTATAATAATGAGGGGATCGAGTTGAAAAACCTTGGAACTGGTGTGATGATGGTTGCCGCAGTTTTGGTGGCGGTGGTCATTGTGATCTTACCCCATAATCCCATCATATCTGATGATAATATTTCAGATGTCATTCAAACACCTTTCAACCCAGAGTCATTCCCTAATAATTTCCCTAATAATATTATAAATACAGACACTACTACTAATTCTCTTATTTTTAATGTGAATGCTTACTCTTCAAGCATTTTACATAGTCCTAATACTCAAAATGGACTTGAAGACCAAATCTCCACAATTTATTCTCCAGATATTAGTACAGTCATTGCTTTATTCGATCCCTATGTTGAAAATCTGTTTGAAAATAGCCTTATCCCTGGAGCGGCAGTGGTGGTGGTTTACCAAGACAGAATTGTTTATATGAAGACCCTAGGGGTTAAAAAAGTGGGAGAAAATGATCCTGTAGATGAGGACACCCTATTTGAGATAGGATCCGCTTCCAAGGCTTTCACTTCTGCAGCTATGGCTGCCCTGGTGGATGAGGGTGTGATAAACTGGGAGAATCTGGCACGCCAATACTACAGTGATCCTGATAAATTCTTGCTTAACAACTCCCAGATCACTGAAGAAATTAACATGCTTGATCTGCTCTCCCACCGCAGTGGATTGCCCCCACAGGCAGGCAGTTACCATGTAATGGAGTTCTGGTATGATTTTAATGAAACACTCTTCCATTTACGATATTTACCACCTGAAAGTGAATTCAGAACCCAGTACGCTTATCAGAACATCCTTTATGCATTAGCTGGATATTCTGCTTCCCAAGCCGCGGGGATGACCTGGGATGACCTTATAAGGCAAAAGATATTCCAGCCACTTCAAATGAATTCCAGTACCACCACCCTCCAGGAATTCCTCAATAATCCCAACCATGCCAGTAACCATGAAATAAATGAAAATGGACAGGTTAACTATATGGAACCTTATAATCTTGATGCCATGGGCCCTGCCACCAGTATAAGTGCCTCCATCAAGGATCTGGGGAACTGGATTCGTTTCCAGATGAATAATGGTCAGTTCAACGGACAACAAGTGGTATCATCCCAATCTTTAGGTGAAACCCATAACATTCATATTGTAATTGACCAGCAGACTGGTTATACCCTAGGCTATGGATTGGGCTGGGGTGTGGAAGTGGGAACTGATTCTTATGAAATCATGCACAGTGGATCCACAGTGTATTCCTGCAGTTACACGGATCTCTTCCTCACTGATGATCTGGGTATAATGGTGGTTGCCAATGAAGGAACCAGAGGAATAAGATTCGGACAATTACTGAGTGAAATGTTGCATAATATTTACAAAAGCGGTGCAGTGCCTGTTGGGACCAGTACACAGTTTACTCCTGATGATTCTGCCTTTAATGAGGATGCTGCCTTCACCAATCCCCAATATGAAAAACTTCCCCAAATTTTAAATTCAGTTCCATTACCATACCCAATTGAAAATTACATGGGAAATTATTCTTCAGACTATTGGGGGGACATTAAAATAGAGAAAAAAAATGAAACCAGCCTTTTACTGTACCCTGGGAACAACCCAAATCCCATAACCCTCAATCATTACAGTGGTAACACCTTTAATGAAAGCGACCTACAAACTGAGGTAACTTTCAGTGATTTTGTAGCTGATGCCCCTCAACAGGTTGTTGTTAAAAAATGGGAACAATACGGGGCAAATGGCACATTTAACCGGGTTTAACTGAAAGTATCTAATTCAAGTTTTGATCTTGTCGAATGTGAAACTGCAATCACAGACAGAGAGGTAAGTTTCAAGTGTAAAAATGAAGATCAATGAACTTCCTCCTGAAGAGGTTTATGGAGAATTAAACTCTTCTAATAGGGGATTAACAAGTGAAGAGGCCCAAAAGAGGCTTGAAGAATATGGGGCCAATCAGATTGAGGAAGTTAAGAAAAAACCTGTTATTTTTAAGTTTTTAGCCAATCTTTACCAGCTCCTGGCATTATTACTTTGGGCAGCCAGTGCACTTGCTTTTTTAAGTGGCACGCCCCAGTTAGGGTTCGCCATCATTGCAGTTATTATTATCAATGCTATTTTCAGTTTCTGGCAGGAGTATAAGGCAGAACAGGCACTGGAGGCCTTGAAAAAGATACTTCCATCCAAGGCCAAGGTAATTCGCAACCAGGAGAAAATTGAGATATTATCCGCCAAACTGGTTCCGGGTGATCTGTTGGTGCTGGATGAGGGAGATAACATCTCCTCAGATGCCCGTCTGGTGGAAGTCAGTCAGATGAAGGTGGATAGTTCTACCCTTACTGGTGAGTCCAAACCTGTCCGCAAATTCGCACATGAAGTTGCAGAAGGTGATCATGCCTTTGTAGAGATGGGTAACCTGGTATTTGCAGGCACGAGTGTGGCTTCTGGCTCTGGAAAGGCTGTGGTATTTGCCACTGGCCGAGATACCGAGTTCAACCAGATAGCCAGTTTAACCCAGGAGGTTAGCCAGGAAGCCAGTCCCTTGCAAAAGGAGCTGGCCAGGGTAACCCGTATCATAGCAGTTATTGCCATATTACTGGGAGTTACCCTCTTTGCAGTGAACCTCTGGGTGGTTAAACTCCCACTCCAGGTGGCTTTCATCTTTGCTATCGGACTGACCGTTGCTAACGTCCCTGAAGGACTGCTGCCCACTGTTACACTGGCACTTGCTGCCTCCGTGCAGAAGATGGTTCGGAAAAATGCCCTTATAAAACGTTTGTCCAGTGTGGAAACCCTGGGATCCACCAATATCATCTGCACTGACAAGACCGGTACCATAACCAAAAACGAGATGACTGTGCGTAAGGTCTGGCTTCCCTGTGAGATTATTGATGTTACGGGTGCCGGTTACTCTCCAGATGGGAAATTCCTACATAAAGGAGCGCCAATCCATCATCGCGAAATCAGGGAACTTAAGCTCCTCTTGAGATCAGCTACCTTCTGTAATGATTCCAAGCTTATGGAAAGTGAAAATCCAGGAGACAAATGGAAAATAATTGGTGACCCTACTGAAGCTTCTCTCCTGGTAGCTGCCCGAAAAAATGGTTTCAACTGGGAAGATGAGATAAAAAAGAATCCACGAATATTAGAGCTTCCCTTCGACTCCCAGCGGAAATCTATGACCAGCATCCACCAGAAAAACCATGGTCAGGTGGCCTATGTTAAAGGCGCTCCTAAAAAAATCATCAGCCTTTCTCCCCTGATCTCTGATGATGGTGTTGTGAGACCATTCACTGATGAAGAGAAAGAAAAAGTGGTTAGAATACACGACAAACTGGCTGCTTCCGGGCTACGTATACTGGCCATGGCCTATCGTGACTTACCACCTGATTTTGATGATTACCAGACCGATAATGTCGAACGAAATCTTGTATTTCTGGGTATGATGGCCATGCAGGACCCTCCACGTCCAGAAGTGAAACCTGCTGTTGGTGACTGTCATAAAGCTGGCATCCGTATCATTATGATTACCGGTGATTATGGTTTAACTGCCCAGGCCATAGCCAAGGAAGTGGGAATAGTGAGTGAGGCCTGTCGCATTGTTAAGGGTAAGGAACTTGACCAGATGAGTGATGAACAAGTGAAAGAAGTTTTAAAGGGAGAATGTAATGTTATTTTTGCACGGGCAGTGCCCGAGCATAAGATGCGCATCGCCAGTATCTTGGAAAGCATGGATGAAATTGTGGCCATGACTGGTGATGGGGTTAACGATGCTCCGGCCCTTCGTAAGGCAGATATAGGGGTGGCCATGGGCATAACCGGCACTGATGTTGCCAAAGAAGCCGCAGATATGATCCTTACTGATGATAACTTCGCCACCATTGTGGAAGCCATTAAGGAAGGCCGTACCATCTATGAGAATATTCGTAAGTTCATCACCTACATCTTCTCCCATGAAACCGCTGAAATCGTACCCTTTGTTATGATGGTACTTTTCAGGATCCCTTTACCCATTACAGTTATGCAGATCCTGGCCATTGATCTGGGAACAGATACTGTGCCTGCTCTGGCTCTGGGAGTGGGTCCTGCTGAGTCAGATGTTATGAACAGGCCACCTCGTCCCCGTAAAGAACGCTTATTGAATTTTGGAGTTATATTCAGAGGTTATATTTTCCTGGGGATAATTGAAGCTGCCCTGGTAATGTCTGGTTTCTTCTGGGTCCTAACAAGTAGCGGCTGGACCTTGGGCCAGCAACTCTCATTCACCGATCCGATTTACTTAAAGGCCACCAGCATGGTCTTCGCAGGTATTGTCCTGGCCCAGATGGGAAATCTCCTGGGCTGCCAGACCAACAGAACATCGGTACTGGATGTGGGAATCTTTAAAAACAGGTGGATTTTAAGGGGAATTGCATTCTCAGTGGCTGTGATGCTGGCCATTATTTACATTCCCCCATTACAGGGAATATTCGGCACCACTGCCCTTGGACTAATCGAATGGCTCTACTTACTTACCTTTGTACCCATAATGTTCCTAGCAGATGAACTTCGCAAGTACATGGTTAGGAGAAGTCTTTAAAGTCAATAGAAGCAATAATCCCCTTAAAGTACTAAAAAAATAATAAAAATGACCTAATCTTACAAAAAGTACAAATTAATTAATATTAAAAAATCCTCACTGTAATTTAGAGGTGTACATTAAGGGAAGTATTCTGTTAGATAGGGAAGTACTCTATTAGAGAAAATTTAGGGAATTAATCTGTTGGAGAAAATACTTCATGATAAATCATATTAGATAGAAATAAAAAAACGAAGTACAACTATAAATTTCCAAATTTGAAATATTAAAAAGGAGGAATAAAAATGAAATGGCAAATTATAATGTTATCAGTATTAGTTTTTGTTTTTATGTCATTTTCGACCGTTTGGGCGAATGAAGAGCCTATAGGAGAATCTGGTTCCCAGATAAGCACGTCAAGTGTGGCCAGCATTACACCATTAATGAAAGGGAGTAGTGGGGGCAGTAAAAGTAGCAGCTCTTCCAGTAAAACAAAAACCAGTGACGGTGATGACACCTCAGATGTTAACGATACCGATGATTCCAGTGGAGGATTCCCCTGGTGGATTATCATTGTTATAATCGTAGTCATCCTGGGAATAATAGGATTGGTGATCTGGTATCTTTTCCTTCGATGAGGGAATTAATCTCCTGATAAAAAAATAGGAAAATTGCAATAAGAGATTGGAGGCCCAAATGTATGTAATTTTACGGGTACTCAGGAAAAGCCTGCCTATGGTGGCTAAACAGAGACTAACCTGGATTTTAATCCTGGTTCTCGGTATAATAGCCTATGGAACTATTGGTTTTCACTTCATTGAAGGACAACCATGGATCGTATCTTTTTACTGGACCTTTGTAACTATAGGAACCGTTGGATATGGTGATTACAGTCCTAAAAGCCCTTTAGGAATGTTTTTCACAATTAGTCTGATTGTTTTGGGTATAGGAACCTTTGCTCTGGCAATAGAATCCCTAGTAAACCTAATCTTCAAAAGACAACAAATGAAACTTATGGGGCTGATAAACGTGGAAAGATCAAAACACGTGGTTATATGTGGATGGACCGAAAGTACAGTGGAATGTATTAAGGAAATAGGGAAAACATCAGAAATTTTCGTTCTTGATGAAAATGAACAGGTGCAGAAAAACGCCCTTAAAAATGGGGCTAACTTCGTTCATGGTGATCCCACTCGCATCAAAGATCTGGAAAAGGCCAATGTCAAAGGAGCTCAGGCAGTTATCGTGGATATGGAATCTGATTCTAAAACCATTCACTGCATCTTGAGCATACGTAAAGTGGACCAGAAAGTCAGAGTAGTGGCCGAAGCCCAGCGTTACGAAAACATCGAACAGATAAAACTGGCCGGTGCCAGCCAGGTAATTTCACCCTTCGTAATATCCGGCCGCCTCATGTACAAGAGTATCGATGATGGCTACGAGGCCATGTTTGTCCAGGATGTTCTGGCAGAGCACACCAGCAGGGAGATGAGGGAAGTTAAAATCAGTGCCGAAAGCCAGTTCAACGGTTTAAGTATTGTGGAAGCAGATATCCACGAGAGAACTGGAGTGGTAGTAGTTGGAGTGGGCCGTGACGGAGAGCTTACCATCGACCCTCCACGGGATTACACCCTGGAAACCGGAGATGTGGTTCTGGGTATTGGTAAGGTAGAAGAGTTCGAAAAAATGGAGAATACTAAAGTAACATGATATGGTAAATTGTGAAGTAAAATAAAGTTTAAATCTAATTGAAGGTTAAATCTCGTTCTAAGGTTTAACCCTTACTTCTACCTTTTTTAATGGCTTTAATTCCAATTCTTTTTTATCATGATTAAGAGTGAACGAATAAGCAATTATCATGACATTTTCATGTTCTGCCTTTTGCAGTGTCTTGGAAAAATCAGGGTCCATCTCCCAGTTAGGTGAAAAAATCTGAGCATCCTCCCGTGGAATCAAAAAAAGCACTGCAGATTTCATTCCCTCATTTTTAGCTTTAATAAGCTCTTCCAGGTGTCTTTTCCCCCTGAGGGTGGGTGCATCAGGAAACCGGGCATAGCCTTCTTCAACCAGGGTGCATCCCTTCACTTCCAGGAGCATTTTACTTTGGAGTATCTTACCCCCATTTACATCCCCTTCAGTTCCCTTATCCTCCTCAGAGGTTAGAAGAAAATCAATTCTACTCTTACCAAAAGTATATTCCCTTTTTTCAACATTGTAAGAGGATATTTCCGGCACTACTCCTGATTCAATGAGTTCTGCAGCCAGATCACTGTGAAAACCTGAATTAATAAGAACCCATATTCCTTCACTTTCAACAGCAATAACATCATATTTGGTTTTGCGGTTGGCAAGATTCTGTGCTGGTCGGAGGAGTAAATGGGCTTCGAGAAGTAACAACTCCTTTAACCTACCAGGGTCGCGTAGATGTGCCATATCCTTAATTCCATCTGCTTCAAAGACTACTGTGAAGCGGTTGGGCCTTTCAAGGAACTTTCCAGTTATAATGTTGGCGATTTTCATTTGATAAAAATTTAGTCATCTTAAGTTAATAAATTGACACATCAATTCTCCTCATAATATCTCATCAATATCTTTATGGTACTTTAATTTTCCTCCACATTCACATTCAGCAAAGTCTTCAGGAGACTCGTCTTCTTGGAGTTTATAATAACCATGACATTCTTCACATATCAAGTACCCCTGCTCCTCTTCATCACTCTTTAATTTTTCTCCATCATCATTTAGATGGACATTATTCAAATCATCATCAATGAAATCATTTGGATCTAACTTAAAAAATCCAATATAATCTTTTTCCCCCTTAATCTCATATTCTAAACCATCATAATCATTGTGCCTTAGTATAATTGGGAATTCTTCTGGCTTTAATTCATTCTCTTCTAGGAATTTTTTACCATGATCTATTGACATCTGAACTGCGTTTTTGATGTCATTTTCGTGTTTTTCTCCGTTTAAAGTTCTGATTTTATTGATTTTCCACGCCAACGCTAAATAAATAATAAGCATAGCCGCTACCAGAGTCATGCCTAATGAGTAGATAAACCCCAAATTGAGAATAAAATCAAATATAACTATACCACTTGCTGCAACCAAAAAAATCAGGACCATGAAGATGAAAAAGAATAGAAATGATTCTCTGCTTGATTTAAGCCCGCTTTGAAAGTATGGATCCATTTTTTTCCTTACCTTCTGATGCAAATTCGAATTTTTAACAAAAAAGAACCGCTCCCTCTGACCCAAAAGCAGTTTGAATATGTTTTTTAGAGAATGAGGAGTAACACCAAAGGGTATAGGTGCTCTAACTGATTCTAATTCTGTTATATAAATAGACATACCCTTTAACATTCTTCTAGGCTCAATATCCCTCTGTGGCAAAACTTTTGTTTCATTCAAATCCCTGTATTTTAAGGCCACTATGTTGAATAGTACTCCACAAAACAGTAAAAATAGTGAAAAAGGCAAGTTTCCCGTGAAATTATAATTAATAAATGCAAATAACGGGAATATGGTGGGAATTATTGCCGCCAGTGAAAATGGTACTTTTTCCAGGCCAGATTCCTTGAAAGCGATTTTTATTACAAAATATGCAGGTATCATGCTAAATGTTACAAAAGCTATGATCAACTCAATTACGAATACATTTAGCCCCAGTTCCGCAGAAAGAGATCCAACACCTAATTCAGGAAAGAAAGATAATGATAAAATTAGATCAATGACTGTGAGGTAAATAAGAATTGAAACAAGAATTGTAATTTTCTTAACTTCCAGGTTCTCCGAGTAAAAAAGCATTTCCTCTTTATAAGACCTTAAAGACTTTTTACGTGATTTTAGATACTTAGGTATGTTTTTAACGATTAAATAGACCACATAAACAAACAAAACCAATTCTACAAGACTCATAATTATTAAAAAGATCATAAGAATTAATTCCATATCCAACAAACCACTCTCCTGAGACATCTTTTTTGACTTTCATTTAACTTCTAAACCATCTGTATCATATATTCAAACCGAACCGCCTATACTAACAGCAAAATAACAAAATAGCCCCATAAATACAACAACCATGAACAGAAGTTTTAATGACTTCATTATTTCTTGATTTCCATGAATAGTTCGAATTTCGTCTTCAAAATCACTACAAGATATTTTACGAGATTTTAGAAAACGGAGAATAAACCTTTGAATTACTGAACTAACACCCATTAACGAAACTAAATTTGTTAAAACCAAATATGCTGCGTATAACGCCAAACTTAATTGGATTATAGCCAATATAAGCATCAAAAAAAGAATAATCATTTCAATTTCCACCCAACCCACTCCTTCAACATACTGCCTAAAATGGAATTTGTAATATTATGCTAAAAAGCTTTCGGAAAATAATAATAATTAAAAATAAAAAAACACTTAAGAATTAAACATTACAGATTCAAATTATCAACCACTCTGGCAAATTCCGTGGCGTGTTCCAGTGTTTCATTGAAGGAAGCATAAGTGTAGGTTTCGTAAACCATTGCGGGCGTGCCAGACTGTATAGTGGGTATAGTCACATAAGGACCACTGGTTGGACCTCCATCAAATGGAGGGACATAGAAAACAAGCCAGTGTATCTGTTTAACAATTAAATGGGCCAGAAGTAAAGAACGAGTATCATCCGCAGGGACGGAAATGAACCGTGTTTCAGGATAGTCTCCTTTGGTGGAGTGCACATCAACCACCATACTATATTTTCCCTTTTTTATATCCGGAACTGCATAATCCAGAGCTAACTGTTGCCCATTGATCCTTCCCTGGGTGTAATCATCCCTGTTTTTGGTTACAGTGATTTGATAAATATAATAACAGTGTTTTAAGGATTTATCACTTGTTATTTCAGTCATCATAGCCTGGTGTGCCTGAACTTCCATGGGATGAACCCCCACCACATAGGCCATTTTAACCGGAGAGTTATTATTGCCGTAAGGGCCGTAACGAACCACAAATCCATATTCACGTTCACCCAGAAATTTAACCGTAGGTATTGTATTATTAGTCACTACCTGAGTAGAATTATCATTAATAGAACCGTTGTAATTATAATCAAAACCGTTTAAACTAGTAACTGTTCCCATGGCTATTACAATTAATATTAAAAACACCAAGAACCATTGTTCCCTGCTCATATAAGATCTCCACAAAACATATCACTGTAATCAAAATTATCATCATCAAATTAACAATCTATAGAAAAACTATAGAAATTAGATCATGCCCACAGATTTAACTTTATTATAGTGGCACTAGTTATAATGGTTAATGTTAATGACCAACTCATTGTAGTTAATGATTTATCCCCAGAATCACTAAAAAAATTAGAGGTGAAATAAATTGCATCCCAGACCCAGCCCCATTGCCGCATCCCTTTACACTCTCAGAGATTTAAACGCCGATGTTATCATCCTCCATGGACCCCATGGCTGCTGCTTCCGCACTGGCCGTCTTCTGGAAAATGACGGAGTGAGGGTGGTAACCACTGCCATGTCCGAAAATGACTTCATATTCGGTGCATCAGCCAAATTGGAGGAAACACTGCGTGAAGCAGACGAACTGTTCCATCCCCAACTGGTAGGAGTGGTAGGAACCTGTGCCAGTATGATCATCGGCGAAGACATGAAGGAAGCAGTTAACAACGCCGGAATCCCGGCCAAGGTTCTGACTGTGGAATCCCATGGGGGGTTGAGCGAAGGTGATAACACTGAAGGAGCCATTGCTGTATTAGAAGCTGCCCAGCGTGAGGGAGTAATTCCTCCTGAAGAAACTGAAAGGCAGACCAGGATGCTTAAAAAAGCCACTGAAATAGAAAAAACCAGAGGAATGGCCCAGGGCAAATACATTGCCCCATCCTACGGTGATGATAAGGAAGAAGTGGCCAGAGTACTTTTGAAAGCCTTTGAAAATGGTGATAAAATTGCATTTGTGCTCAATGCCAAAAAGGAAACATCCTACCTATTTGCTGACATTCTGAAAATACCTTTCAGGGAATTGTACCCTGAAAATAAACTCCTGGTCATTGCCAACCTGGACCTGGATACTGGTCTTCCCCGTATCAGGCAACATGCCCAGAATATCCAGGAGGAACTGAATGAAACTCAACTAGAGGTGGATATTATAACTGGAGGACTGGATGAATATCCCATAACCGGGGAAAAAGCAGTTGAATATCTAGAAAAAGAAAATTTTGACCTGATAGTGGTGGCTGGGGTGCCCCATGCTCTACCCATTGAAAAATTAGATATTCAAACAGTTGCCATTACCGATGGCCCCCGCCTGGTGGAGCCACTGAAAAATTTAGGGTACACCTGGGTGGTTACTGAGTTGGATGCCCATGCAAAAACACTGGGAACTGATAAAATAGTTGAATCTGATTTTGGAACTGTTTTAAGGGCAAAAATTGATGAAAAAACATGACTAGCCAGTTACCCATAATGTTTACTTGTATGGTTTCCCACCATGTTGGTGAATTTTATATATAACTGGCATAATAATATAGCCAATAATTTATAAGGGATTATATGATGAGATAGAGATTAAGAATCTGATAAATATTTACAGGACGTATTTGATTAAAAAGATAACAACAGTGCGCTAAACATTTAAAAAAAATAGTGGTGATTACTATGACCAGTACAGTAGGTATGATACTCTGCGGAGGATTTGGAAAACGATTAAGGCCCCTCACCGAAAGAGTGCCCAAACCCCTCATTGAAATTAAGGATGATTACACCATTCTGGACAAACAGCTCTTTGACTTTAAAAATGCAGGTGTTAACCAGGTTTTCCTCTTAACCGGATTTTTAAGTGACAAGATACGGGAAAGATTCGGTGATAACTACATGGGTGTGAAAATAGAATATGTGGAAGAAGACAAACCCCTGGGAACACTTAATGCCATAAAACTGGGAATGGAAGCCGTTGGTCCAGGTAAACAGTGTGTTATACGCAACGGAGACGTTGTAGCAGATTTAAATATTAAAAAAATGATTGAAAGTGGTGAAAAATCAGACCACCCCCTATCATTATTCATCACCCGCATGGTCTCCCCATACGGCATAGTAGAAATCAGTGGCGACCGTTTGGTATCTTTCAAGGAAAAACCCGTCCTGGATTATTATATCAACGGAGGAGTTTACTTCTCCAAGGGAGAAATTGACTTTGGTGACTTTGATGTGGGAGATATTGAAAAAACCGTGTTCCCCATGTACGCCAAGAACAACCAGCTTGGTTACTACCAGGAAGACGGCCTGTTCTGGATGGCCATCGATACCTCCAAAGAACTGGAGGAAATCCGTAAAGAGTACCAGAACAGGGAAGACAAACCCTGGGGATACGAAAAAATCCTGATAAACACCGAGAAATACCTGACCAAAGAGTTATTCATCAGGGAAGGCTATCAAACTTCCTACCACCACCACCCCCAGAAGGATGAAACCATGTACATCCTCAGTGGAGCAGGATACATAGAATTTGAAGACCATAAAGAGTATTTCGGGAAAAACGACACCATCCGTATTAAACCAATGGAAAACCACACCATTGTGGCCATGGAAAACACAGTTCTCCACGAAATATCAACACCCCACCCTGATGACACTGTCCGAATCAAGGACTACTACGACATCAGGTGATTAATTTCTTTTTTCATAAAAGAAATATTATGATCAGGATGGATTACCTACTGGATTAAATTTAATTTAATTAACATTTACTTAATTTAAAGTGAAATGAAATTATTTAATCCAAGTTCAATAAGTAAAAAGTACTTTATTACCTAAAATCATGATAGCTATTATCGACTACGGTAGCGGGAACCTTAAAAGTATCCAAAATGGATTTCATCGCGTTGGTGCCGAGGTACTGGTAACTCAAGATAAAGAAGAGTTAAAAAAAGCAGATGTAATGATCCTCCCTGGCGTGGGTGCCTTTGGAACTGCCATGGAAAACCTCAAAAAATATGAGGGAATCATCCACCAGCACATCCAGGAGGACAAACCATTTCTGGGTGTTTGTCTGGGTTTACAGGTATTGTTCAGTGAGAGTGAGGAGAGTCCCGGAGTTAAAGGATTGGATGTTTTTTCTGGTAAAGTGGAGCGTTTCCCAGAGACTCTGCGAGACCATGGACTTAAAATACCCCATATGGGATGGAACAACCTTAATATCCGGCGCGATACTCCTTTACTTGAAGGAATAGGCAGTGATTACATGTATTTCGTCCATTCCTACTATGTACGTCCCGATAATGAGGAAGTGGTAATGGCCACTGTGGATTACGGTGTGGAAGTTCCAGCAGTGGTGGCCCAGGGCAATGTATTCGCCACCCAGTTTCACCCTGAAAAAAGCGGAGAAATTGGCCTGGAAATACTGAAAAACTTCCTTAAAAAGGTTTTATAATTATTTTTTAATCTTCAATGCCTAAGTAAGAAAAATTTAAATATTAGTAATACTAAAGAAGGTGTTAGTGTGGATATAGAAGGTTTCGCCAGGCGCGCTCTGGTAGATCATGACGAAGAATCTGTACAGAAAAGTCTCCAGGAGAAGATCCTGGAATTTAAAGATATCAAACCAGAACAGGCCAGTCAGATGGCACAGGCAGTCCTGGATGAGGTCAAATGCACCCTGAAAATCGAAGACTACCCTGATGAATCCCTTAAAAACCTTATAAAATATCCCAAATCTGGAATTGGGATGGGACAGATGGGTGTGGGTTCCCGTGGTGCAGGAGACTTCTTCGTTCATCGGCAAATCGCAGAAATCGTCAAAAGCAGCCACACCAATGCCTTCATCAACCCCACAGCCCAGGACGACGGAGGCGTGGTTAAAGCAGCTGCCGGGGCAGATGAAGTGTACATCACCACAGCTGTTGATGGAATACACTCCCGTCTAAGCGAATATCCCTTCTTAGGAGGTTTTCACGTGGCCCGGGCGTCAATGAGGGATGTTTGTGTCATGGGCTCCCAGCCAGTGGCACTCCTGAGCGACCTTCACCTGGCAGATGATGGAGAGGTGGCCAAACTCTTCGATTACACTGCAGGAGTATGCGCCGTATCAGAACTCACCGGAGTTCCCCTAGTAGCAGGCAGCACCCTCCGTGTAGGTGGAGATATGGTCTTGGGAGACCGGCTGGTCAGCGCTGTGGGCGCTGTGGGAATATCCCCCCACCCTCCCACCGCCCGTAAACGGGCTGAACCTGGAGATGTGATTCTCTTGACTGAAGGATCTGGTGGTGGAACCATAACCACCACCGCCCTGTATCATGGTCTCTTCGATGTGGTGTGGGAAACCATGGACATCAGCTTCATCCAGGCATCTGAGGCCATATTAAATGCCGGGCTCCTTCCAAAAGTTCACGCCATGACCGATGTTACCAACGGAGGACTCAGGGGTGATGCTCATGAGATATCCCAGACCACAGGGTTGGGACTGGCATTCTGGGAGGATGAAATCCGACAACTGGTTAATCCCAAGGTCCTGGAGATGCTGGAAAGCCTGGACATTGACCATCTGGGTGTTTCTGTGGATTCCCTCATGATCATTGCCACCGAAGATGTTGCCTGTGAGGTGGAAAAGGCAGTTTCAGGTGCTGGAGTAATGATTGGTAGGATAGGAGAAGTGGATGATACCGGAGTTCCTCGTCTCATCACTGACCATGGTGAACAAGAACTTAAACCGCTCTTCCGTGAGGCAGCGTATACCAAGGTCAAAAAGATCGTTGGCGACCTGCACCCTGAAGACTTTGACCAAATGAAGCAGAAGGTGGAAAGATCTGCACTGGAAGCCATTGCCAAAAAAGACGAAGTTGTGGCCAGGATAAAGGAAAAATACGATAATTAACATGATATTCCTCTCCCCCCATTTTTTCATTTTATAATAAATTAAATCTCACATGCAAATTATGAGGGAAAAAACTAGGGAATTTTAGGATAATAAAATAGAATAAAATTTTTGAATAATGAGATGATAATTGGGCAGTTAATATGGTCAATAAATTGTTGTGAAAAGTTAAATTGTTGTGAATCGTATGGATGAAAAGGGATTCGCTTACACATTGGATGCAGTATTAGCCTTAATACCCGTTATCATCATTCTTTTTGGGGTTAGCAACTTCACTTTATCTGAATCCCCACTCCTGATCCATTCCTCCCAGAAAGCCCATGATACCATGGACTTGATGGTCAACTACCATGATGGAAATGGCCTATCTGTCTTAGAACGCATTTCAACCATTCTTGCATCAGGTAACAATAGCCATACCAGCATACATAGTGCTGGGGAAATTGCCTCTAATTTTCTGGATAAAAACCTGGCTGGAAGAGAATATCTTTTAACTGAAGAAAGCCATCTGGGTGGGGAAATCCTGGCCGGGAAAATGGAATTGAAAAATGCAGATAACGTGGCCACTGCATCCCGCAACTGCGGAAACTACACCTTCCGCATTTATGTAAGATGAAACCAGGAATTCTAACCAGAATTATTCAAAGACTAACTCTAATCTTTAAAGACTAACTCTTATCATGAAAGATTTTATTAGCCATTAGTTTTAAAGAGGATATACCTCTAAAAAAACTTGTTACCCCCCTGAAAACAGGGTACTGGAAGTACATAAATGCCCTTTTTTAATCTTTCTAATCAAAACATCTCATTAAAAGAAAGCCTGGCCAATTTCATATCCACGGTTACTAACCCTCCCCTGGTCGCCATTCCTGTTTTTCTACTTATTAATTACACCCTAATTTATGATGGAGATTGGTTGTGGTTTTCAGCACTTAGTATCTTTTTTGTGAGCATTTTACCTATAATTACCAGTTCATTATGGATAAAAAAGAAAAATTTGGAAGTGGACATGCCCCAAAGGGAGGATAGGATTTATCCCCTGCTACTGGTGATCTTATCCTATATTATTGGTGTTATGGTCCTGTACACCATGGGAGCACCTCCACTGACCACAGTTTTAATGATCTGTTATCTTACCAACACCATCGTGGTTCTGATTATCAGTCTTTACTGGAAGATCAGCATACACGCCATGGGCATCGCTGGCCCGGCAACTGCCATTATCTATCTTTTTGGAGGGGCAGGGTTATTATTCAGTTTACTGGTGCCCATGGTACTTTGGAGCAGACTGTACCTTAAAAGACACAGCCCTGCACAGTTAATAGTGGGAACGACACTGGGTTATCTTTTAACAGGAGTGCAAATTTACCTGTTAATCTAATTTTTAAGACCAAAAATATCTGTAAAGACAAGCTACCTCTAAAGACAAGTATTATCCAGTTAAACTTAACATATTTAATCTCAGGATTCAATATTATCTGGATGGAATTTCCAATGGAATGCGAGTATTTTGAAAGGTTAAAGGATCATAAATTCGGTGAATTGCTGGCTGAAACTGATCACTGGCTCATCATCCTGGCCCCTGACCAGAGAAACCTTGGAACCTGTGTTGTAGCCCTTAAAAGAGCTGAAACAGAACTTTCCGGCTTGAATAGCCAAGAATGGGCTGACTTATTTAATGTAGTTAAAAAACTAGAATCAGCCGTTAAAAAGGCTTTTAATAGCACCATGTTCAACTGGGGTTGTTTGATGAACTCTTCCTACCAAAAAATTCCTCCCTGCCCCCATCTACACTGGCATTTCATACCCCGTTACCTGGAACCAGTTACATTTAAGGGGAAATCGTTTGAAGATCCCTGTTTCGGAATGAGCACCATGCATGACCGTAGGAATTTAGATACAATTTCAGATGAATTAAAAAAGGATATAAAAGCTAAAATCTTGGAAAATCTTGAAATTTGAATAGTTCCTCCCGTGTAAATTACTAAAATGAATTACTTCCCCACCATACATTTACTATGAAATAGTTTGGAAAAATATCTTAAAAATCTGAAAACTTAAATAGATAAAAAATCAATTGAGTATAGGTTCCAACTAAGATTGTTTGGAATACTGCTACTGTTTTATTATTGCCCTGATAGTGTAGTGGATATCACTTAGGATTGCGGATCCTATAACCCGGGTTCAAGTCCCGGTCAGGGCATATCCTTACTCATTTCTACTAATTCTGATTCTTTCAAACCAAGTATAATTCTTATGTAAAGTTTCTCCTGAATTATACCCTTAAAAGGAATTATACCCTGAAAAATTAAGCTTATGGAGAATTGATTAAAGAGGATTAGTACTGTCATAATAAACACCCTTATGACAATATTTACCTCTGCAAATAGCCCTCATTTTTATTATTTTTATTTATAACAATACTTTTCTTGCATTCATCCCTTTTATCGGGATAATCAGCACGATAGTGAGCTCCACGACTTTCCTTACGTATTAAGGCAGATTTAGTAACTAATTCCGCTATTAAAACCATGTTATCCAGTTCCAGAGCATCCTGGAGGTGCTGATTATAGCCCCTGCCCTCCGGAACTATCATTCTTTCCATTTTATCTTTAATAGCAGCTATATCCTTTAATGCAGATTTAAGACCTTCTTCCCTGCGGATGATGGCCACATTATTCCACATAACTTCCTGTAACTCTTTTTTTAGCTGGAAGGGATAGTAATCTCCATCTTTGAATAGTTTTTTAATTCTTTCCTCTTCCATTTCCAAAGAGACAGGTTTCAATTTGAAGTTGGACTTTGGCACGTTTTTAGCAGCTGATTCTCCGGCTCGCCTTCCAAAAACCTGAGTTTCGGCCAGTGCATTCCCACCAAGACGGTTAGCACCGTGAACTCCGCCCGCAGCTTCTCCTGCTGCATAAAGGTTGGGGATGTTAGTTTCACAGTTTGGGTTTATCCTGGCTCCTCCCATGAAGTGATGGGCAGTGGGTGCAACTTCCATTGGTTCCTTCCTGATGTCCACCCCTACGTCCTGGAATTGTAGTATCATGGTTTCCAATTTTTCTTCAATTACCTCTGGAGGAAGGTGGGTCACATCCAGGTAGACCCCACTATTAGGGGTGCCTCTTCCTTCCATTATTTCATTATAAATAGCCCGAGCTACCACATCCCGTGTGGCGAGTTCTCCACGAGAGTCGTAGTTGGTCATGAACCGTTCCCCCTGGGAGTTTATAAGTCTTCCACCCTCTCCACGAACAGCCTCGGTCACCAGAACTCCCCGGCGGGAGTCAGGGTACAGCATGCCAGTGGGGTGGAACTGGACCTGTTCCATGTCCAGGAGATCGGCTCCAGCATTCCAGGCCATCGCATACCCATCCCCTGTTTTTTGCAGGGCATTGGATGTTACGGGATATATCCAGCCGGCCCCACCAGTGGTTACAATGGTGGATTTAGCCAGGAAGGTTAGAAAGTGCGTATCAGATAAAGATATTCCACATGCGCCCCCTACCTGTCCAGTATCATCCCGGATGAGTGAAGTGATCATGATTTCATCCACGATCTGGATATCCTGCCGGATAGCCTCCTCTTTAAGGGCAGTCATCATCTCATGACCAGTACGGTCCCCCTGGAAACAGGTTCTCCGATATGTTTGGCCACCAAAAGGCCTTTGATTGAGCTTTCCTGATTCCTGGCGGTCAAATAGTGCACCGTAGCTTTCCAGTTCTGTTAGTCTGTCTGGTGCTTCTTCAACCAGTATACGTGCCAGTTCCGGATCGTTGAGGTAGCCCCCTCCCTTGAGTGTGTCCTCCAGATGAGCCTGTGTGCTGTCAGCTGCATCCACATAGGCAAAGGCAGCATTGTAACCTCCCTCTGCCAGGGTGGTGCACCCTGATTTGAATGATAATCCCTTCGAAACTATAATTACATCTAAACCATGTTTTTTTGCTTCGATAGCTGCCCTACACCCGGCTCCTCCGGATCCAATGACAAGTACATCTGTCTGGTAAGTCTCCCTTTCCATAATATGAAATTGCATCAGGTTTTATTTAAGTTTTTTAAGTAGAGTGAAGAGAAGTTTAAGGGTATGATTAAATATAAAAATATGGTAAATACAATTTTCAATATTATCTTTAACCCATGGGAGGATGTGCAGTGAAGAAAAAGGATATAGTGAAACTGGCGAAGAGGGATTTTGAAAAGGCCTGGGTCGAAACAGGTAAAAACTTAAAAAATCCCCATCACGATGAGGAATATCCCCGCCTGCACTTCCAGCCCGGGAGAACCCATCCACTTTCTGATACCATGGCCCAGCTCAGGCAAGCTTACCTGCTCCTAGGTTTCCATGAAACAATAAACCCCCTGTTCATCGAGGAGGACCATGTTTACCGCCAGTTCGGACCAGAAGCCCCAGCAGTTTTAGACCGTTGCTTCTACCTTGCAGGGCTTCCTCGTCCAGATATAGGGATTAGTATGGATAAAATCGCCCAAATTGAGAGGATGGGTGTTTTACTTAATGAAGATAAAATCAAAGGGATTAAAGAGGTTTTCAGAAGTTATAAAAAGGGTGATGCCAGTGGTGATGACCTGGTGCATGACGTTTCCATTGCCCTTGATGTGGCCGATGAAACCGGACTGCGAGTTCTGGAAAGGGTGTTCCCTGAGCTCAAAGAACTGACACCCATCTCCAGTAAAACCACTTTACGTTCACACATGACCTCGGGATGGTTCATAACCCTGAACGGCCTACATCAAAACAGCTCCCTGCCTGTTAAGTTGTTTTCAATTGACCGATGCTTCCGTCGTGAGCAACGGGAAGATTCAAGCCATCTTATGACGTATCATTCCGCTTCATGTGTTTGGATGGATGATGAGGTATCCCTTGATATGGGAATGGCAGTTTCAGAGAGTCTCTTAGAGTATTTTGGTTTTGAAAAGTTCAAATTCCTGCCGGATGAGAAGAAATCAAAGTACTACATCCCCGGGACCCAGACCGAGGTTTACGGATACCATCCCAAACTGAAAGAATGGGTGGAAGTGGCCACCTTCGGCCTGTACTCCCCCATTGCCCTGGCAAAGTACGGTATTGACCAGGAAGTGATGAATCTGGGTGTGGGTGCCGAGAGGATTGCCATGATCCTCGGTGGTTACGAAGATATCAGAGAGATGGTTTACCCCCATACTTATGGTAAATGGGGGCTCAGTGACAGGGAAATGGCATCAATGCTCCATATGAACCTGTACCCGGTGACTGATGACGGGCGAAAGCTGATGGAATCCATAACCCGCACTGCCATAGAACACAGTGACACTATCTCGCCCTGTGAGTTCACCGCTTTTCAGGGAGAATTTATGGGTAAAAACATTGAAGTAAAGATCATAGAGCCAGAAGCAGGCACCAAACTACTGGGACCCGCCAGCTGGAACCGTGTGCATGTTTATGAGGGGAACATCGTTGGGGTTCCCCAGCCATCAGAGGTGGAACGTTTCCAGTCCCCAGATGATGTTGCAGAGGAGATTCTTGGAAACCTTGGAAAAGAGATAATGGATGATCTGGCTATTCAAGCCCTTAAAAAGGGTATCCCCACAGGTATCAGTTACATGAGTGGTGTGGCAGCCCAGGCAGCCTACCACATGGAGGAAATGGTGGTAAGTGGAGAAGAACAGATTAAGCTACGTACTACCATAGCCAAATCCCCTGCTGATATCAACCTTAAACTGGATGAACTGGCCATGCGTTACATAAACAGCACAAACAAAGTTATAGACATCCGAGGCCCGATATTCTGTACTATAACCGGGAAAATTGAAGAATAACGCATAACTCCAGGTAAGAGGAACATTCACAAGACGAATGTTAATAAAAATAATTTTTTATTCATAATTTATGATAAAAGATAGCTCTACATAATATCTAAAACAGGAAATTCCCCAGTAATGCGTTTCCACAACTTCACCCAACAACTAGCTAATATACAGTACTTCCTGGCAGACAGGGTGTTGGATGAAGACTGTTTCAGCAAATTAGAAAGAGTGGCAGGGGCAGATGTTTCATTTTCAGTTGATAATAAAGCAGCTGCTGCGGTAGTGGTGTTGCAACTGGAAGATTTGAAGATACTGGAGAAAAGAACTCTGCCTGTGGAACTATTTTTCCTCTATATTCCTGGTTTCCTTGGCATGAGGGAGACTGATCCAGTTATATCTGTACTTGAATACTTTAGAACATGATTTTGATGTTTTGATGATTAATGGTCAGGGTGTTATGCATCCCCGTGGCTTTGGATTGGCATGTCAGGTGGGTGTCCTCAGGGATGTTCCCACCATTGGTGTGGCAAAAAGGTTAATTGATGAAATGTATATAAACGTAGCCACCCAAAAACACCACGCCAGTCATGAATTTCAACTGATAAAAGAAAATAATCATGGGCTTGGGGCCTTTTTTAAGGGGAAATATGTCAGTGTCAGTCATAAAATCTCCTTAAAGACTGTATTAGACATTGTGAAAATGACCAGCGTTTTCAAAACCCCTGAACCAATTAGGCAAGCCCACATATTGGCAACAGAAACTCATCAAAAAGGAATTAAAGGATAATTAATCATCACATAATAATCCAATAATTATAAAATAAATAACGTAATCGAAGGAATTCATATGGAAATCACCGGTAAAATCATCTCTGGAACTCATAAAGGTAGTTATTTCATGTCTTTAAAGGTTTACAAGGAGGAGTTTAGGAAAAAACTTAAATTTGAACCATTTCATGGTACTCTTAACCTCAAAATCTCTCCTGAAAACGCGAACAAGATATCCAGTATGCAGAATAAAATGGGTGTCATTGAAGGGACTGGTAATTACGGAGATGTTAAATTTCTCCCAGCCCAACTCAATGGAATAGTAGATGGGGCTATTGTGTTCCCAGTTAAGACTGAACACTCTCCTGAAATTTTAGAATTCGTTGCCAAGGAAAATCTTCGAATTACTCTGAAACTGGAGGACGGAGATAAAGCTACTTTAAAAATAGATTGAAGACCAATTTTTTGTTTTTTTAAATTCAATGAACTAAATGTTAAAAATTGGAAAAATGTTTAACTTATAAAACAATTGTTAACTAAACTACTAAAAATTTAATATCAAAAAAAAATCTAATCAGTGATCACATGATGAAAAAAGCCATAAAATCATTTAAAAAGGGAGAAATAGTTTTAATATTTGACGATGACAATCGGGAGCGAGAAACTGACATGATTGTGGCTGCGGAGTTCATGACACCACAGCACATGACCACCATTAGAAACGATGCGGGTGGTCTTTTCTGCGTCCCCATATCCTCTGAAATCTCCGATAAACTGGGAATTCCATTCATGACTGATGTGATGGATGCAGCCAGCACTGAATATCCAGTTCTCGGCGAATTAACACCCAATGACATACCATACGATGAAAAATCAGCTTTCTCCATAACCGTGAACCACAGGAAAACCTTCACCGGTATCACTGACAATGACCGTGCCTGCACCATCAAGGAACTGGGACTACTGTGTAAAAATGGGAACTTCCAGGATTTTGGTAAGTACTTCCGTGCTCCAGGGCATGTAACCCTGCTTAGAGCTGCTAAAGACCATGTTCTAAAAAGGAGAGGTCATACTGAGATGAGCATTGCTCTGGCTGAGATGGCCGGTACCACCCAAGTGGCAGTTTGCTGTGAAATGATGGATGATGAAACTGGTGGTTCAATGAACACCGACAAAGTGGACGTGTACGCTAAAAAGAGAGACTTAGTGTTTTTAAGCGGAGCAGAGTTAATAGAAGCATACCACGAGTTTAAAGGTCTTTAAACTCTGGTTTTCTAGGTTTTACTTCTTCTTTTTTCTATTAATTTTTTTCAATTCATTAAATCATATCCAGATAGTTTATTAGAATAAAATAAACCTTCTAGAATAATAAACCTTCTAGAATAATAAACCTTTTTGAATAAATAACATTTCAAGATAAATAAACATCACGAATTTCATCATAAGAGATGTAACCAGTGAATTCTGGTTTTTGAGCCATTTTCATAATTTCATCGACGTTCAAGTGTTTTTCAACTGTTTCCATGGCTTTCAGGCAGAAGTCTTCCAGTTTTATCTCCACCTCAGGAGTTCCGCCCCGTGCTGCCAGCTGGGCTTTGGGAACCCTGGCCACCCAATCCAGTTCTGTGGTTTTTTTAATGTATCTTGATGCATTTTCGGCTATTTCATCGTGATAAACCTTATTGAGAATAGCTCCAACAGTTTTTATGCCTAATTTCTGCATCATTTGGATGTGTGAGGCTAGATCAATTGCTGCTGTTTCTATACCTCCCTTGTTACATCCGGAAACCATTATTGTTGGAATATTTCCTGCCAGGGCTATTTCTGCAGCAGAAAAGGGTGTTTTTTCATTCAAGAGTCCAGTGAAAATACTCATAACTCCCTCAATCAAGATCAGATCATAGTTTTTACCCTTCACCATATCAATTACATTTTCCAAGTCCTTCCATCCCAGTCCTCCTATTTTTATGGAGGAAAAATTGACCATTTTTTCTTTGTTGAGGTAGAGGGATGGTACGATATCCCTTGTATCCGGGCCCACCTTTAAAACTCCCACCCTGTATCCTTTCCTTCGAAGAGCCCCCACCATGCCGGTGGTGAGGAAGGTTTTCCCTGAGTCCGAGCCTGTGCTGGCAATCATGAGGAATGGAGGGATTTGGTTAGTTTTTTGGTTATTTTCATTTAGAAGTATTCTATAATCAGAATAAATACCCAAACCAATTCCAATTTCTCCCTTGACTTTCTTCAGAAGCTCCTGGTTAGCCTGGTGGATCTGACGGGTTTCCTCTTCACCAGCATCCAGGTACTGGAGAATGTTGCCAGTCAATGATGGGTTTTCATCAAGAGAACCATGGACCATGATCCCCACCACATTACCCTCATCATTACGGACTCCGGCAAGTATTTTACGAGGATTATCAGTATAATCTGTTCTATTAACCTTTGAAAAAAGTATTGGTGGTGCTTCTCCCCGTATATCACCATAGGTGTGGCAGTGGAACCCATTGACTGTTTCACCAACCATTCCATTGGTGAGGAATGATTCATCAGTTACTTCTGCTTCTACCCGGTCTGTCCCAATGAGGGGATGGAATGTGACGTCCAGTATTCCCAGCCCTTCACGTTCCACTGGACAGGGTGATTTCCGACCTATGTCAGTTTTATGGGCCAATACCTGGAATCCAGAACACATCCCCAGTATGAACTTCCCCTGAGCATCCATTTTTCTAATGACACTGGCCACTTCCGGAGTGATGCTCTCTGATTCCATGATACTCCCCCCCGGAATTATCAATCCGTCTAAGACTTCATGGGCTTTTTTCCCGTTTATCATTCCGTTGTCCTTTAACAGGTGGGTGGGGAGTTTTCCAAAATCCTCGAAATTGGGTAAAGACCCTTTAACATAAAGGATGCCTATTTTTTTCATGGTATCCACAGCTAGTTCAATTTTTTTTAAATGGAGTTCGGTTAACTTCGATTGATTTAAATTGAGTTCTATTTACTTTAATTGAAATCTTTTAATTGAAAATCTATTAGATTGATATTTGAACTTTTTATTCAATTATTATTGATTATTAAACTTAATTGAATATAACTGGTTTGAAATAAAAAATAAAAAAATGGAAAGAACTTAGTTCAATCCTTCCTGGGCAGCCATCAGCTGCACTATTTTTTCATCATCCAGTGGTTTGGCCTGGAACTGCATTCCTACCGGTATTCCATTCACATCCCCAGCCGGTGTGCTGGCTGCGGGTATACCCGCCAGGTTAGCTATAACCGTCAGGATGTCATAGGCATACATTTCCATTGGTTCCAGTGAAGTGCCCAGTTTATGAGGTAATTTTGGTACTGTGGGCCCCACCAGTGCATCCACATCGTTTAATAGTCCAGTGATTTCTCTTCTTATGAGTGAACGTGCCTGTAATGCCTTTTTGTAGTACTTGCCACTGAATTCTTTCTGACTTATGTAGGATCCCATCTGTATCCTGCGCAGAACCTCTTCTCCACACACTTCTTCGATGCGTTCCCCATACTTTCGACCATCATATTTTCTGGTGGCTGAGAAGAATTCCACGTAGTTTATGAGGTAGTAGGTAGGTAGGCATAATTTGAGATAATCGAAGTTTAATTCAACTACTTCTGCCCCTGCCTCTTGCATTTGGTTGATGCGATCTTCAATAATATTGACTATTGGCCCATCAGAGACGTCAAAGAATTCCTTCACTACACCCAGCTTCATGCCTTTAAGTGCATTTTCAGGATCAGTAATGGAAGAAGTGAATTCAGGTACTTCCCAGTCCATGGTAGTGCACTCCCGTCGGTCTTCACCGGCAATAACTTCTAGCATGAGAGCTATGCCAC
The DNA here is from genome assembly GCA_000309865.1 of Methanobacterium sp. Maddingley MBC34. NCBI lineage: Archaea > Methanobacteriati > Methanobacteriota > Methanobacteria > Methanobacteriales > Methanobacteriaceae > Methanobacterium > Methanobacterium sp. Maddingley MBC34. Next base: position 27,420 of record AMGN01000019.1, read on the forward strand.
TGGAGTCAGTGGAAAATGGTCCGATCTGATCGAAACTCATGGCCAGATCCAGAAGCCCCTGCCGGCTAACTGCACCATAGGTTGGTTTGTATCCCATCACCCCACAGTGTGATGCAGGGTTACGGATGGATCCCCCGGTATCAGAGCCCAGTGCCAGGTCACACATGCCTGCAGCCACTGCTACTGCACTGCCCCCACTGGATCCTCCAGGTATGCGGCCAGGAGCTGCAGGGTTGTCGGTGTGTCCGAAGAAAGAGGTTTCGGTGGAACTTCCAGCAGCGAATTCATCCATGTTGGTCATTCCAATTATAATTCCATCCTCTGCTTTTATACGCCGGACAACCGTGGCATCGTAACTTCCCAGATAGTTTTCCAGGGTGGGAGATGCAGCGGTGATATGGAAATCTTCCACATTGATGTTGCTCTTGATCCCTACTATCATACCGGCCAGTTTTCCAACTTTATGACCATTTTTTATCTTATCGTCAATTGCATTAGCCCTTTCCCGGGCTTCATCAAAATTAAGTTCAACAAATGCCCTTATATTAGGATTATCATTTTCTATTTGTTTTATGAAGGTTTCCAGATTTTCTTCTGAAGTTAATTCATGATTCTTGATTGATTGTGATTTTTCCAAAATATTCATATTCCCACCTAATGCGTGAGTAGCGAATCTATGTGCAGTTTTAATCATTACCATCCTTTGATTTAGAAAATGAATCTTATTATATTTACCATTGATGTGGATATTTACACTTTTTGTAAGGAGAAAATGATACCTTGAGAAAATGATATCTTATTTGAGATCTTAATTTCCTGAAAATTGAATCTTATTTCCTTAAAAATCATCTCTTTTTCACTATTTTTTAAAATACTGGATTGTTCTACAGTTTTAAAAAATTTATAAACTCGCTGGCAGTCATGTAACCAACATTCCTGCGAATTTCTTTACCCTTGGGATCAAGAAGCACAATGGTGGGTATGACATTGGAATTGAAACGATTGGCCTGTTCAGGGTTAGTGTCAACGTTTATTCTCATTACTGAATATGAGGATAACTTTTGCTGGACATCAGGATTGGTCAAGGTTTCTGAATTGAATTTCTGGCAGGCTGAACATCTTGGAGCATGCAGAACAACGAGTATAGGTGCGTTAGCTGCCTGAATTTCAGGAGTCATTACATCCAAATAGGAAGGACTCATGGAAGAGAATATCCCTGATAAACCAAATAACAGGATTAAAATAATTACCCCCAATACACCTACTGCAATAAAACCCTTTGACTGTGAGTCTAAATTACTAAAAAATCCTTCAGTTGTCTTTTCTTTGTTTTCAGGAGATTTTTGCCCCGATTCTTCCAGAAAGTCCTGGTTAATTCTGTTTTTTTTATAGTAATCATATTTAGTGGAATAGAAACCTAACTCACCCCCACAATCACATTCCAGTTGGAAGTCTTCGGAGGATTCACCTTCTTCCAGTTCATAGTAATTTCCACAATCTTCACAGATCAAATAGGGCATAGGGCCCCCTCCCCGATTATTTTTTTATGACACCCTAAAAATTCCAAAAATGTACTCCTAAAATGTTTCTTAACGAATATAATTTCTAACTTGCATCCTATAACTTCTATCCTTTTCTAACTCCAGGATGCAATCTTTACTATACATTTATAAAATGTAATAAATTTCCCAAGTCCAGAACACCCGTAAAGTACAGTATCATTATGAGAAGTGGCTGGTGTAGGAGATAGATCAGCAGTGAGTGTTGTCCTAGAAAGCTGAACATCCGTGTAAATAAATTTTGTGAAAGGTTAATCAGATGAAATCTTCTTTCATAATCAGGGTAAAGTGTTTTTCCTGCAAAAAGTCCCAATGAAACCACTCCCAGCCAGGGGAGTAATGGGAAGTAATCCACGGTTATGAATGCTGCGGGTTTTAAACCTAACCATAAAAACCAGGGATAGTTGACTGTGAACTGTGCCAGAATGAAACCTGCGATAATGAATATAATCCCCAGAACCAAGTTGAGGTATTTTTTGTTTAAAAATGGATATTCCAGGATTATTGCTATTCCAATGAAATGCAGTACTCCGAAAACTATGAAATCTTCGGGTATGAAAATCCAGGTGGTCAGGGTAATTAATAACCCCAGGAAAAATATTTTTGCCCCTCTTTTGAGATATTTTGGGAAAAGACTCTTTTTTTCCTGAAGGCTCTTTTTTTCATGTTTTTGTTCCGTGAGTTCTGCTCGGGTGTAACTCAGAGTAAGGGAAATTCCCACCAAGAATAGGAATATGAATGCAGTTAGGCGGGCAAACCACCACCAGATACCCGATGAAATGTTAAAGGGAAACACCCCAAAGTAAGAAAGATCAAAGATCAGATGATACGTTACCATCATCAATATTGCTAGACCGCGCAGGACGTCTATTTCCCAGAAACGTTTGTTTAAATCCTTCATTTTCTCTTTAAGATTTAAATGGTAATATAGGGTGCTTTAAGTTCTTATTTGCTTTTATGTTAGGTGGCTTATTAAAATCCCTATGCCACCTTTATTTCCTAAAAAGTGTTCTTATATGCACATATAGTTAAAGTTAAATGTTTCAATTATCATAAAAATCCACGGGTACATACCAATTAAAATTAATTATTTATGTGAGTGTTTAATTGATTTTTTTATTTGATGATTAATTTAAGAGGTGCAAATACATGTCCGGAACTCTTTTACTAAAACAAAGTGAGATTAAAGAACTTATTACCATGAAAGAAGTTGTTGAATCAGTTGAAACCGCTTTTAAGGCTTATGCAGAGCGTGAAGTGCAGATGCCTGCCAAAGAGTACTTGTTTTTCCATGAAGGAGATCTACGGATCATGCCCTGTTATGTACGGAGCAATGAAGAAGCCGGAGTTAAATGCGTGAATGTGCATCCCAAAAATCCCCTGGAACACCAGTTACCAACGGTGATGGCAGTCATAGAACTGGTAGATCCAGAAACCGGTTTCCCCATGGCAGTCATGGACGGAACCCTGGTAACTGATCTGCGGACCGGTGCAGCAGCCGGAGTGGCCACCAAATACCTGGCACGGCCCGATTCAGAAACACTGGGAATAATAGGCGCAGGTAAACAGGCATGCACCCAGTTAATGGCCCTTAACGAAGTTATGGACATTAAAAAGGCCAAAGTTTTCTGCAGAACCTGCAGCACCCGGACCAATTTTGCTAAAACCGCATCCCAAATCTACGGTTTTGATGTGGAAGCCGTTGAAACTGCACAAGAAGCTGTGAAGAATGTTGATGTGGTTGTAACCACCACCCCCTCCCGTAAACCATTGATCAAAGCTGACTGGATCAGCCCCGGAACCCATATCAACGCCATGGGCGCTGATGCCCCCAGTAAACAGGAACTGGAAACCCGGTTACTTTTAAAGTCTAAGATCATCATTGATTCATGGGATCAGGCCAGTCACAGTGGCGAAATCAACGTACCCGTCTCACAAAAAGTCTTAAAAAGAAAGGATATCCATGCCAAACTGGGAGATGTTATCATTGGAAAGGAAACAGGCAGAGAAGCTGACGAAATCACCATTTTCGACTCCACTGGTCTGGCAGTACAGGACATGGTGACTGCAGGACTCATCTACCGACGGGCGCGTGAACAGGGCATAGGAACAGATTTTAATTTTATGGGTTAATTACAATCTCTTTTTTAGTTTTTGCAGGGGTTGAACCCCTAACCCTTCTCTTTGGATAATATATATAGGTTTGAAAGTTCAATCTAGTTCTGGTGATGCGAATGTACCAGAAAGTAAATCGAAGCGAAGTCCTGAATAAAATGGGCCATGTATACGAACGCTTCCAGTTCTTATCCCGGACCCAATCCCTTACTGATGACCAGATAGAAGACATAAACCAGCATTTATCCCAGATCATAGAAGTACTTAACCAACCTAATTACTAGCCATACAAGTAGTCATGGTTTATTCTCCAGTAATTTGGTTATACAATATCTTAATTCCAATCTAATATCGAATTACATCGTAAACTACATATGAATATTGGAATAGAATATTTCCCCATATTACCTGATTAAAAAATAACATTCATGTGAAATAAAAGGATATTTCTTCTATTAATTCTAAAAATTTGTTATTCAACAAAAAAGATTTAAAAATCGAATTGAATGAATTTGTATGATTTAAATGTGGATAGAAGTTATTTTATTTGCAGCAGCCTCCTTCTGGGTGGGTTTATCCGGTGCAATGGTCCCAGGACCCATGTTAACTGTTACCATCTCTGATTCCCTTAAAAAGGGTTCCCGCGCCGGGCCCCTGGTAGTTCTGGGGCATGTTATTGCCGAGACTACTCTCATAATACTCCTGATACTGGGCCTGGGCTGGATTATTGGATCTCCGTGGGTGACCATGATCATCGGAGGGGTGGGAGGAGTGATGCTCATCTACATTGGCTACAGCATAGCCAGATCCCCAGTGCCAGAAGAGATCCCAGGGGATGGTGAGCCAATTGAAAAAAGAGGATCAGTTTTAAGCGGGATAATTACCAGCGTAACCAATCCCTACTTCTATCTATGGTGGGCCACTGTGGGCTGGGCCTTCATGCTCAAGGGAATAGAATTAGCTGGAATCATAGGAATTTTAAGTTTCCTGGTGGGCCACTGGGGAGCGGATCTCAGCTGGTTCAGTTTAGTTTCATTTTTCACCAGCAAAGGAAGGCATGTACTCCCTGGTAAACGTTACCATATCATAATGATGATTTGTGGAGTTTTCCTGGTGTTTTTAGGAATTTATTTCATTTACTCAACATTAATAGCCTGAAATTCCAGATATTATCTGTTTATGCTGCAGAACATACTAATTAACTTGAATTTCCGTATTAAATTTAATGAATAAATTGTAATTATTTAAGTTATTATTCCCTATTAATGAACATGAAAGCTGTTGTTTTCGATAACTCCGGAACCCTCATATCCCGGTATAGGGCTATTAAAGACCTTAATAGTGGATTTATCCATGATCACATCAGTTCCATTGACCTGGTTGATAAGAATCCTCACCGAGCCCTGGTAGTCCTTCAGACTGACCCTTCCACATGTCTTGCCAATGCCAGACCAGATCAAACCATTCACCAATTTATAGTACGAAACCGGGTTCCCTTTGACATAAGTTATTCCCCCTCCGATATCAAGAAAGAGGATGTATTAACTCTTATTAAAAATGAAAATGCTAAAATTAGTGATATTCAGGATACCATCCAAGCTGTGGTTGAAAAAGAATATAACGTGCAGATATGCAGTGGATCTGGCTTCGTAATGAACACCAAAACGGGTCATATTGAATTTACCATCACTGCCGGAGGTAAAATTTTTCCGGAAGTTCCAGGAGTGGTTGAAGAACTCAAAAAAAGATCCTTCCACATCTATGTGGCCTCAGGAGATAGGATGAAGTCTCTGGAGGAACTTGCCAGTTTCATTAACATTCCCTCAGAGAATGTTTTCGGAACCGCAGATTCCTGGAGAAAAAAGGAAATTGTGGCAGGACTTAAAAGGCGATACAAGGTGATGATGGTAGGTAACAGTGCCAACGATATCCTGGCACTTAAAGAAGCAGATGTGGGCGTTTTAACCACACAGCAAAATGATGAAACATCTGAAAAGGTTTTTAATGCCGCTGATGTAGTGGTAAGTAATATTAAAGAGATTCTGGATATTGATTTTTAAATGGCTATTGATTTAATCCACTTTGATTTTTAATCTATTAATTTATTAATATGTTTTTTTTAATGGTTTTTAATGAATTTGTAGATTCCACAGGACTATTAACTCAACAGGACATGACCATTCATAGCTGATTATCTACTCAAAATTAATTTAACCCCAAATAATCAGTGGTAACGTTTCAGTAAAGGGATAATAAGATAAACAAGACTGGACCAACCGTACCCTAATTCTTTCATAAATGGGAGGAATGTGATTCCCAGAGCAAGCAGGGAAATTACCGGTAACATTAAATTAGCCCTTAAGCTTGATTTTCGCATTTCATAATCAAAACCATCCACCAGTCCACTGTTGAGTGCGTGACGCCAGTTTAGGAATAATAGAAATCCTATGGCAAAAAGATTCAGGTCGAAAAATATGTTGGGAATCTGGAAATTCCCGTATTCCCCTACAAAGAATGCTGAAAAGGGGACTAATGCCACGAAAAGTAGCCAGATGACAATTATCCATAGTAAAGTGCCATCTGCTCTTTTAATCCGGTTGAACTGGACATGGTTGATTCTCCAAAAAACAGTCAGCAGAATAAAACTGATAAAGTAACTGTAAAAATTAGGCAAAAGGTCCAGAAGGGCCCGATAAAGGCTGGCCTCAGTGGGGTTGGCTATGGAGGGCACTGCAATTCCCAGAACCAGGAGGGTCATGGCTATTGCAAAAACACCATCCACCAGGGTTTCTATGCGCCGAGCACTGATCCCAGGGGATTTTATTGTATCTTCATTATCCTTCAAAATGTTTGACCCCTCTAACAACTCAGGTTATAATGACCTTTCCAAACTCTTAATGGCACTACGCACTGCTCTTTCTTCCATGATTCTGTAGGCCACCAGGAGGCCAATTAAAAGTAAGGGTACCAGTATGTCCAGAACCAGAACCGCACCTGCATTTCCAGAAGCGTAGTTACCTGTTACAAAGAGGTTGCTTATATGGCCCATGGCATCCCCCAGGAGGAATATGGAAACTCCTATGACAGTGGCTGTCCAGAAATTGCCCCTGATCCAGATGCATAATATTCCCAGAACCCCAAATGCCAGGTTGGCAAAGGCCACTTCCTGTTGAAATGGACTTCCCGGAGCCCATCCAATGGATGAAGCCACATGGTTGGCGAAGAAGGAATGCCCAATAGAAGCCCATATGGAACCAAATCCTACAGTGATGACCAGTAAGGAGAGTAAAGTTATTCCCACTATTCTTTTGGTGGTTAAAACTCGTTTAGAATAAAATTGAATCCCAATCATTATTAATGCGCCAATTATCCCCAGTATCAGCCATGTGTAAGCTGTATCCATTTAAAACCCCTCTCTTATCTAGCATTTAATTGCAGATAAAAAATTAACACTCTAATATTTGCGTTTTATTCTCATTTATTTAATACCTTGGTCTGGGGGAAAAATGGAAAAATTTATAAACGACTTTCTGCACCCCATAAACAGCTTGTTTATGAGTTAAAAGAGCCCATTGTATGATGATATCAATTTATAATTTTAAATTTTATGGATATTTTATAGAAATTTTATTGATTATAATTTTTTTATAGATTTATTAACTCATATTTTCCAAATCCCAGTCCAACTTCTTCTGCATATTCCAACAACACCCTTCCATCAACACCTTCCCACACTCCTCTGAATTTATCGCCTCCTTTATGGTGTTGATGTTCAAGCAGGGAGTTTTCCAATCCCGCCTGCTGATTCACCAGATCATAACTTGCCATATCCAATGCCACTGGATCCTTGGATGCCAGTATTCCAATATCCGGAACTATGGGAGCATCACTGAATGCTTCACAGTCACAGTCTGGTGTAATGTCCATAAGGAAGTTAATGTAACCAATTTTTCCCCTTTTATTTTTGACTGCCCCGTAGGCGTATTCCACCATCATTTCCATGAATTCAGGTAATGAATCGGAATCCAACTCTATGGCCGATTCAGGGCATGTGGCCAGACAGTTATTGCAGGCTACACATGCTTCCAGATCTATCACTGCTTTACCTTCTACCAGTGACATGATTGATAAGGGACAGGAACCAATACATGTCCCGCAACCGTTACAATTATCGGTTATCACTGGTTGAGCACACTTGTGCTGTTCAATTTTCCCAGGGGATGATGCGCATCCCATGGCCAGATTCTTAATTGCCCCTCCAAAACCACTCATCCCGTGTCCCTTGAAGTGGGATAAAACCAGCATACTATCAGATTTTTCAATGTCTCCTGCGATTTTAACTGTCTGGAAATGTTTCAACCCTACTTCCACTGGAATCCAATTATCTCCACTAATTCCATCGGCAATAATTACAGGGGCCCCGGTAACTGCGTAAGCAAAACCGTTTTTTATGGCGGTCTGGAGATGGTCAACTGAGTTATGGCGACTACCATAATAAAGCGTGTTAGTATCAGTTAGGAAAGGTTTAGCCTGTATATTCAAAGTTTTTTCCACTACGGCACTTACCAGAACAGGTTTGAGATATGTATCGTTTCCCCTTTCCCCAAAGTGAAGTTTTATGGCAGTTAGATCATCCTTCTGGATGAAGTCCCCAAATCCTGCCAGTCCAAATAACTGTTTTATTTTACTGGTCTTGTTTTCTCCCTGGTTTCGGGACCGAAAATTAGAGAAATACACTTCACTAGACATTTTAAAACCCCATCATCCAATTTTTTAATGATTCATATCATTTATTCATATCATTATTTTCAAGTTCAATAAGGACATTTCTACTTTTTATAACATTATCATAATTGTCTAATTCAATGATACCCCGATCAATGCCATTAATCAGGTTCAGATCAAGTGTTCCATCACCCAAGGCCAGATGCTGATCTTTATCCCCGTTATTATCACTTAAATGATAGTAATGAGTTTTTTCAAGTTCCAAAAATGAAGCGGGATGGTTGGTTGTGTTGGCATGGCCCATATCTACCGTGGCATGACATCCACATTGATCCAGGAAGTAAGAATGTTCCTGTGCCGTATTACAGAAGTAAGCATAGCGCGATGGCATGTTTTCAACTGATAAAATAACTCCGATCTCTTCTGCGTATTGATTTGCCTCTTTTAAAGTTTCAATGGCAAAATATTTGCCCATTTCCCTAATTCTATCTTCTAGTCTGTGTATCATCCCAGGATGAGTGGTTATGGCTTCTGCCCCTATTTTTGATGCCAAATCCACTGTTTCGGTAATTTGGCGGAGAGTTTCCTCTCGAATACCTGGATTCATACTGGCAGGGTTTAGATCTATGGTGGGAGCATGCAGAAAAACATCCACATCATAAGAAGTGAATATTTCCAGACCTTCTCCCTGGCTAAGAATATTTCTGGGCCAGTAAGGACCTTCACAGAGTATTTCCATAAGATCAAATCCATCCACGGTTGCTTTGTCCAGAAAATCTTCAAATGACTTCATGAAAAGAGCCAGAGTTGAAAATCCAATTTTCATATTAAATATTTTAAAAAGTAATTCTGATATATTTTTCTAAATTCATCGCCCAGTATAAGAATTTTCATTTAGTTTAATCTCCTTTGAAAGAAGAGATTCTCCCATTGCTACGTAATTTTTTTTTGTTCAAGTTTTAGGGTAACCCCAACCTTTATATGGAAAGTGGATATATCTAATTAAACTATGTCGAAAAGTGATATATCAATTATTAAAATAGTGAGGTGTGAAGTGGATGGATGATGAGTCAACTAAAGAAAAGCCTCCTGAAGATTCAAGGGATAATCTTCCCGCAGATGAACTTGAAAAAATCGAATTTAAAAAGTCGCGTGGATACTACCGTGATGCAATGGATAGCCAAGACTTATTTGGAAATTTAGATCAATTCGAAAAAAAACTGGTTAGAGGAGTTATGAGAGGCTCGGGACCCATAATAATGCTCTGGCTCATTAGTAAAAAGGGACAGCATGGTTATGAGATTATGACCCAGCTCCACGAGTCATCCCCATTCAGAGATAAAATAAAAATGCCCAGCGCAAGCATCATCTACCCCAAACTACACCAGCTTGAAAAGAAAGGCCTTATAAAGGGTACCTGGGAAACCCATGGCAAAAGAAAAGTTAAATATTATGAAATAACCCCAGAAGGGGTTAAAACTCTTGAAAAGGTAAGAAGTTTCTTTAAAGCCCGGGAAAATCACCTTTACGAAGATTTTCTAGAAGACGTGATGTGTATAAAAAATAATAGGAGTTAACGGTATGAAATATGCCATTGAAACCTCTAATCTCACCAAAATATATGGTGATTTTAAAGCAGTTGATGCTTTAGACTTGAATGTCAAAAATAAAAGCATATTCGGATTTTTAGGCCCTAATGGTGCTGGTAAAACAACTACCATAAAAATGCTCACCTGTCTTATTCCCCCTACTTCAGGTACAGCCAAAGTAGCAGGATACGATATTATTAAATCACCAGATGATGTTCGCCAAAAAATTGGAATGGTACCACAACTGGTAAGTTTATACGGTGATCTCACTGCACGGGAAAATGCCGAACTATGTGCAGATTATTACGGAATGCCCCGGGACCTTAAGGAACAGAGAATTGATGAGTTGATGGAACTGGTGGACATTAAGTATGCTGAAAATAAGATGGTTAAGCAGATGTCCGGTGGACAGAAGCAAAAAGTATCGGTAGTTGCCAGCCTGGTACATCAGCCAGATATTCTGTTTTTGGATGAACCTACCATTGGTCTTGATCCAACCACCAAAAGCGTGCTATGGGATTT
>AMGN01000020.1:5000-23959 GCA_000309865.1 Methanobacterium sp. Maddingley MBC34
CATTATTAATGATCGGTGCTGTAACTGCAGCAGGAATCCTCATTGGTGGAGGTGTACACTTCATACCAGTGGGTGGTGCTCCAGCAGCTATAGCAACAGCAACAGGTGTGGGAACAGGTACTGCTATGTTAGCAGCAGGTTCAGGTATGACTGGACTAATTACCGCCGCAGCCATGACAGGACAGCCATTATGGCTTATTCTGGCATCAGGGGCTGTTGGTTCCATGCTCATGATAGGTGTCACCATGCTGGTAGGTAACTGGGTATATGTATGGGGTGTAGGAACCGTACCCGTATCTGCCAAAGTAGACACTGACCCAATTACAAAATATCCCCAAGAAAAATATGTAACCCCAGGTACTGAAGGACACGGAATACCAACCGTATGTTTTGTTAGTGGAATAATAGGAGGACTCTTAGGAGGAATTGGTGGGGGACTGGCTTACTGGGCAGTCTATGAATCACTGGTTACCCTACCTGCATACGCTCCATTAATAGCAGGAAATACATCCATTGCCGCTGCAATGGTTGCAGGAATCTTTGCGTTAGGCCTGTTCTTTGTAAATGCAGTGCTTGCTTCCTACAACATTGGAGGAACAATCGAAGGATTCCACGACCCAAAATTCAAAAGAATTCCTAAAGGAATCGTGGCCTGTCTTTTAGCATCCTTAGTAACTGGACTCATTGGAGTATTATTACTTAAAGGAGGTGTGTTCTAATGTCAGTAGCAGGAGGTGGCGGCGGTGAATCCGCAGTTGACCCAAAAATGACCGCTGGTATTGGAATAGTAGGTGGACTTATAGGCATTTATTTAACACCAATTAACCCTGTACTCGGACCTCTTTTAGCAGCCTTAGGTGCTGTTTGTGCCATTATATGGGGTGCTGACGCCATTGCCCGAGTAGCCAGCTACGGTTTAGGTACTGGTGTACCTTCCATAGGATACATGTCACTAGCTGTAGGTGTCATAGGCACCCTTGCAGGTCTTGCTGGCGGTATCATGATGGGCTCAGCCTACACAATGCTAGCCCCATTACTGGGAGTAGTTCTAGCAGTTATTTTAGGTGGAGTAATTGCCTTAATAGCTAAGAAGATAATAGGAATGAAAATACCAGTTCTGGTAACTGGTACCATGGAACTTACAGCTGCAGCTGCCATATCCGTCCTCGGATTCTCAGCAGCAATTGCCGGAAGTTATGCCATAGCACCAATATTAAAATCAGTGGTTGCCACTGGTTTCATTGGACTACTCTTTATCCTGAATACAATGGCTATCCAACACCCATTCAACGCATGTTTAGGACCACAGGAAGACAGAACCCGAACCCTAAAACTGGCAGGAGCCACAGGTTTCATGGCCATGGCCATAGTAGGAATCTTAGGAATGGGTTCCTCTAAAGCATGGTGGGTTATTGCCATCATTGGTGCTTTAGCCTGGTTCATATCCATGAGAATGTTCCTGCAAGCATCCAAAGACGATGCAGCATCTGTGGCATGGTCTGGTATGTGGCCTAAAGAGGAGGAACACTAGGAGGAATAAAAATGGAAATGTTACCACTCGTCAAAGTAGTTCCTGAAATGAATCTAACTCTGGACCCCACTACTGGTATGATAGGTGCGGCTTTAGGCCGAGATGTCGTCATCGTATCCATGGACGGAGTAAATCAACAATTAGATGAATTAGAGGTTGCAGTAGAAGACTTATACACAGCCCTAGATCCAACTACCGTGTCTGAAGGTTCCTATCCTGGAAGGGAAGGAACTTACATGATGGCCGGTACTTTAACCAACCTGGTTTACGGATTTGTATTAGGGCTTGTACTACTGTTGGCCCTATTGTTATAGGAGGTGTTAAAGTTGGCTGAAAAGAAATCACCAGCAGAAGGATGGCCTGTAATAAACGGGGACTACGTAGTAGGCGACCCAGAAAGTCCTGTTGCAGCCACAACACTGGCTTCCCACATTGAACAGATTGCAGTGGATGCCGGAGCAGCAATATCCGGACCCTGCAAAACTGAAAATTTAGGGATCGAGAAGATGCTTGCAAACCTGATCTCAAACCCCAACATTCGCTTTTTGATCCTAACTGGATCAGAAGTGCAGGGACACATCACAGGTCAGAGTATTGAAGCTCTCCATGAAAATGGTGTTGACCCTGAAAAGAGGAAGATAGTCGGTGCAACTGGGGCCATTCCCTTTATAGAAAATATACCCGATGAAGGAATCGAACGATTCCAACAGCAAATGGAAATTGTAAGCATAATTGACGTAGAGGACGCTGCTACCATACAGTCCAAAGTCAAAGAATGCATTGACAAAGATCCAGGAGCTTTTGAAGAAGAAGCAATGGTTATTGAAGTGGAAGAAGATGGAGAAGAAGAAGAAGGTGAAGAAGTACCTCCAGTTGCTCCTGAAACCGCTTTAATTGAGGCACGAATGCGTAACATCCAGACCCAGGTGAAATCCGTAGGTGGTCTACAGAGGATGAACGCAGGTATGTATGCCGGTAAAGTTCAGGGAATAATGATAGGCTTAGTCTTCATCCTGACCATTGGAACCATACTGCTCTTGAAATAATGGGGGTTTTTAGATGTTAATATCAAACAAACCTAATATTCGAGGCATAAGAAAAGTAGCAGCAGATGTAAAATACCGAACCCAACTAATTGGAAGAGATCAGAGGCTGTTCTCAGGACTCATAGCCACCAGAATTTATGGTATGGCACTGGGTTTCATACTGGCAGCTCTCCTAGTTGGTCTTCCAGTAGTATGGGTATTAATGACCAGTACGGGGGCATAATAAGATGGCAGACGAAGAAAAAACTGTTATACCTCGCGTTATAGTCCCTGCAGAGGAATACAACAAAGCTAACGAAAGATTAGACGAGATGGACGAAAAGGTTGAATTCACCTGGGGTGAAATCAACCAGAGAGTCGGTCAACAAGTTGGCAGGGATATTGGTATTTTATACGGAATAATAATAGGACTAATAATCCTGTTCGTGGCATTCAAAGTAGTGAAAGTAGGAGCAATCCTATCCACCTTTGGAGGAGTCTAATTCAAGGAGGTTTACTTATGATAAGGTTTGACAAAGAACAAGTGGTTATAGATGTAGCTGGTGTCAAAGTAGGTGGACAACCAGGCGAGTACCCCACCGTTTTAGCTGGAACCATATTTTATGGTGGACATAATATAATAGAAGATGATAAAGCAGGAGTTTTTGACAAAGACAAAGCAGAAGCCCTGATAAACACCATGGTCGAAATGCAAGACGTGACTGGAAACCCATGTATCGTCCAGACCTTCGGTCAAACACCCGAAGCAATAGTTAAATATCTGGAATTCGTGGGCGAAGTATGTGAAGCGCCATTCATGATTGATTCAACTTCAGCAGAAGCTAAAGTTGCCGGTGCAAAATACGCTGATGAAGCAGGACTGTCTGAAAGGGCCATATACAACTCCATAAACATGGCTTCAGAAGCTGATGAACTGCAAGCTGTTGCCGACACTGATATCTCCTCATCCATCGTTCTGGGATTCAACCCCATGGAACCAGGTGTAGAAGGTAAAATCAACATCTGGGAAAACGGTGGAAGTGTTCTAGATACAGGACTTATGGAAATGGCTGAAGGATGTGGAATCACCAAACCATTCATGGATGTTGCTATAACTCCATTAGGACAAGGTGCAGGACCTGCCCTCAGAACCTCATACGCTGTTAAAAGCAAATGGGGATTACCTGTGGGAAGTGGTATCCACAACGTGCCATCTGCATGGGACTGGCTACGAGGATACAAAAAACCTGTGGAAAAGGGCGGACAAGGGCATGCTGAAGCCTGGCCTGTTTGTGACGTAGGATCCAACCTCATCCAGCAAGCTGTTGGAGGGGACTTCGTATTATTCGGTCCTATCGAAAACGCTACAATGGCATTCCCAGCTTGTGGTATGGCTGATATCTTCATGGCTGAAGCAGCTAAAGATATCGGAACCGAACCTGTGGAAGAACACCCATTCTTCAAACTGTTATAGGCGTAATACGCCTATACATTCTATTTTTTTTTTATTTCTTAAAATATTGGCTTATATGTCTTTTCTGAAGTTAAAATAGCGTTTTATTATTGAAATGATTAGGTAATCCTTTAAATCATTGTTTAGATTTATCTGCTTGTTGTTTGGAGAAAACTAAAAATAATAACTTTTATATATGTGAGACAACCATTGTTTACACTGGCTTTCGGATTATAGATCATCATGATCAAGTCATAAACATCACTTAATGTATTAGCATAAAATATAAATAATGGAACACGGAAACCTTATGCCGGTGATACGTTGTTAATGGTAATCGCACTTATCGGAGTCTTAATAATTGCTTTGGTTATAGTAATAAAATCAGCCGATGTATTTGTGGATAACATAGTAGAGATCGGTGGAGCTTTGGGTATATCTCAAATAATTTTGGGAGTAACGGCTTCTGCCATTGGTACTTCCCTTCCTGAGTTTGGATCAGCAGTAGTTGCATCCTTAACTGGGAGTACAGATTTAGGTGTAGGGACAGTAATTGGTTCAAACATTTGGAACATAGCTGGTATTTTAGGAATATCTGCAGCTGTAGCAGGAGTAATCCAGACAAGTAAATCTGGACTGCACCGGGATTGGGTGATGACTCTTATTACTGGGTTAATTCTCCTATTTTTCATGTTATTCGGGGATATAAGTTGGCTTGCCGCGGTCGTCATGATTGTAGCATACTGTTTCTACTTATGGCTTTTAATTAAAGCACAAAAGAAACACAGTGATGAAACCAGTCAAGATGAAATCCAAGAAAAGCAACTTAAAGAAAACAATAACCTAGAAAAAGGCATTGAGGAAAAATCTGAGGAAAATGTTGGGAAGAATGTTAGTAAAAAAACTTATGCCTATGTTCTTCTTGGTATAGCCGGCTTAATTGTTGGTTGTAGACTCCTGGTTTACAGTGCTGATGAACTGGGTGGTATGTTTGGTATATCTGATATGGTAATGGGGTTATTTATCCTAGCTATTGGTACCAGTATACCTGAATTGGTGGTGACCTTAAGCTCTGCTATGAAAGGACTCCACGATCTTTCACTGGGAACAGTACTTGGAAGTAATACCTTCAATATTCTAATTGGAATTGGAGTTCCTGCCCTGCTGTTAAATGTCCCTGTGGATAGAATTTCTTTAACTTTTGATGCTCCTGTTATGATCTTTGTGACCCTTCTGTTAATGGCACTAATAAAAATGGGTAAAGGCAAATTAAATAGATGGGGCGGAATAATATTAATGATTACTTACATGGCTTATGCTATAGTCAGAATATTCATACTATCTTAATAGGTGATAAAATGTACGAAAAGATACTGGTAGCAACCATGGGCGAATACATGGATCCAATAATTGAACATACTTTAGACATTATTCAGGAAAGAGAGACTGAAGTAATAGGAATTTATGTAGTGGAAACTTCTGTACCATTTTTAACACCTAAGAAAGTTAAGGAAATGATGGTTACCGAGTTAACAGCCAAGGGCGAAGAAATTCTGGATAGTATGAAACAAGAATTTCAATCACCAAAACATTACATGGTTAAATTCAGGGGATTAATGCGTGAGGGCAGCCCAGCAGATGAAATCGTGAAGGTTGCCGAAGAAGAAGGAGTTGATCTGATAGTCCTGGGAACCGGTAAAAATATCGTGGATAAACGTTTACTGGGCAGTGTTTCAGAGAAAGTGGTACACTCCGCACCCTGCACCATACTCCTGGTTAGAACCAGTTAAAAACGAAATATATTTTTTTTATTATTTTTATCCTATTTTTTCTTTAACACTTTTTTTTTAAACATCTGTGAACGAAAAGGGTAGAATAGTACATTAATTTAAAGAATAATTTAGATTTTTTTTCATTTTTATTTCTATATTTCAAGTCGATTTGTTTTAAAAGTTTTAGTTGGCTTTTAATGAATGAAAACAATTTTTAATTAGTTTAGTCATTTGATTTACCCTGATTATGTAATAAATTGGCCATGATAATAGGAATTTTAATTTTTGAATTTTGTTCCTAAATGAGAAGATTTTAAAAGATATAATATAATATCGCAAATTAATAGTTATTTAATAGTAATATATCGTGAAGATGTAGTAAAATATTTATAACAAGTGGCGGAAACATTGTTCCGGTGATCTATTGATTGAACTAGTCGCACTTCTGGGTGTATTGGCAATTTCCCTTATAATCGTAATAAAATCTGCAGATCTTTTTGTTGATAATTTGGTAGATATTGGTGGGGCTTTAGGGATATCTGAGATTATTTTAGGAGTAACCGCTTCTGCAATTGGAACATCTCTTCCAGAATTTGGATCAGCGGTGATAGCCTCTTTATCAGGTAGTGTAGATATAGGGGTGGGCACTGTTATAGGTTCAAACATATGGAACATAGCGGGAATTCTAGGCATATCTGCCGCTGTAGCAGGGTTAATCCGCACCAACTCAGAAGGATTAACTCGTGATTGGCTCATGATGTTGATAACTTCTTTAATTCTAATATTTTTCATGTTATTTGGGAATATCAACTGGATAGCTTCGGTAGTCATGATTGCAGCATACTGTTTTTATATGTGGATTTTAATCAAATCACAAAGGAAACACAGTGCTGATGAAAAAACCAGGATAGAACAGATAAAAGTAGAACAGATAACTAAAAATCCTGAAAAACAGGAGGATCCTAAAAAGGCCATAAACAAAAAATCAATAGCATTTGTAGTTTTAGGGTTGGCAGGGTTAATAATCGGATGCAGGTTACTAGTTTACAGTGGAGTGGAACTGGCTCATATTGCGGGTATACCCGAGATGATAATGGGATTATTCACCCTGGCCATTGGAACCAGTATACCTGAACTGGTGGTCACCCTTTCTTCAGCCATGAAGGGATTGCATGATCTTTCCATAGGAACGGTACTGGGAAGTAACACCTTCAATATTATAATCGGAATTGGAATACCCGCACTGATCCTAAGTGTGCCAGTGGAACCACTTTCTTTAACCTTTGATGCTCCAGTTATGATTTTTGTGACTCTTTTATTAATGGCACTTATAAAGATGGGTAAAGGCAAATTAAATCGGTTGGGTGGTATGATATTGATTACAACTTACTTGGCTTATGCTATATTCAGGATATTCATACTTGTGTGATTGGTGATAAGAATATACGAAACATACGGTTGATCTGAGTCCAGAAACCGGTAAAAATATCGTTGACAAGCGTTTACTGGGTAGTGTTTCAGAGAAAGTGGTACACTCCACTCCATGCGCCATATTGCTGGTTTGAACCAGTTAAAACCGTAAAAAGCCTATTTTTTACATTTTTCTTTATTTTTATCCTATTATTATTAGTTTTATTATTTATTTTCGCCTATTCTCTAGTCCCTGTCGTTTATTATGATATTTTTCTCGAAGTGATTAATTTATCACTATAAAAAGTTTGTTTTAACAATCAATTCACAATGTTTATATTCATTTTAGATAAACTTAATTTGTATTAATATTATGAAATTGGGGTATCAAGTTGTCATTTATCAAAAAACTATTAGGATTAGGCCCAAAACCCGTTATTGCAAAAAGCAGATACATTACCATTGAAGAAGCTAAAATGGCGTCGTTTACCAAGAAATCTGTGGGCCGAGGTTATGGTGCTATTATGCGTCCTGATGAATATTACGTTGTGGGATCGGTTGAGTTGGGAAACACCACCACCAAATGCATCCTTACTGCAACTAACCTCAACACCAGCCGCACCTACCTGTTGGACAAGACTGTTAAAATGACCAGGGACATAAGACCTCCTAAAAAGGGTGAAAAAGTCTTTGGAGAAACTGTATGGCATGTGGAGCTTACCCAGGAATCAGTATCTGAAATGGTTAAAGATACTATATTAGAATCTGTGGAACGTTCTCAGATAAGTATAGAAGACGACCTTGACTTTGTGGTTCGTTCAACTGGGGTCACTGCAGGTTTTGCATCACCAAAAGAGGTTGGAGAACTCATCATTGCCCTGGCCAACGGTTGTCTTGAAGCAGGCATCCCTCCCAGTAAAATGTCTCCATCTATATCCAAGGATACCTTACCTAAAAATTTACAGGATTTCACCTTACTGGATAAGGTTATGTTTGACGGTGCAGTGGTAAGTGTTGTCCCACCCACTGGCAGAGCAGTTGTGGCAAATGAAATGGAAGGAGAACTGGTAACTGCAGGTATAAAAGCGGGGGCTAAATGGACTAATGTTGATTATCGTAATCCATGTATTTCAATGGATTTTGGAACCACACTTGCGGGTAGAATAGTTAACAATGACGAACCCTATGCCCGAACCGTTGGAAACTTCTGTGGACTGGCAGGAGCCATATCCGATGCCATTATAAGAGGAACCGAAAAAGTGGATAAACGGGGTGGTGCAGCTTTAGATCTCTACACCAAGGATATACTAAAAAAAGCAGATTGGAAAGCTGCTGAAGAGTTTGCTATGCGTGCCCATGAACACGTGGATATCAGAAAAGTTCCAGAAGGAAGGGAACGATTCGGAACAGTCCCTGTGGATCCTCATGCGGCGTACGATGCAGGTACAACCCTTATTGGCTGTGATGTAGGTAAAGATGGGGATGAAATCCCTGAACTCATCAAACTGGGCCATGAAATAATAGAATCAACTGATATGCATACTCTGTTTGCCACACTGGACCATGTAAGTGCCAACGTGGTTAAAAGATTAGTTGTGGAGGCTGCCGATGAAGGGGTTATCCAGGAAGGATCACTCTTAGGAGTCACTGGCAGGGCAGGAATCACCGGCCGCAAACCCGAACTGGTTTTGGAATTTGCCAAGGACTACTTTGAAAATGTTATATTTGTCTCCGATGCCCTTGCTCTTGGCTCCGCCGTGATGGCCCGATGCATGAACTCCATGGGAACACCACACATACCACTGGGTGGTAAACAGGGAGGACCCTGCATACTTGGACAAAGAATGAAATTACAGAAAAAATAATAAATAAAAACAAATACAAAGGGTAAACCAAATATTAATAGGGTCATGGTTTGAATTTATTAACCATGATTTCCTGGATTTGTGCTGAATCTTGCTAAGCTGTTATAAATCTTTAAATGGCTTCAGATGTATTCACACTTATCCAGCGATCCGGTATACCTATAAAACGGACCATATGTATCTCTTAGCACTTTGTTAAAATTTATTTTGTTAAGATTCTGTTTTGACTATAAAGCGTGGATTATTTCAGGAACTAAACTATTTTAAGAACTAAGATCATATTTGATTTATTCAAGGTTTGATCTTAAGAATTTGTGATTGTCATGAAAAGAGTTTTATGGTATTTGATTGCTGGTAGTAAAGGGGGGGTCAACAGGGCCAGAATAATCAAAACCCTTCATGATAGGCCATATAATATCAATCAACTTTCTAAAGAACTTGATCTTGATTATAAAACCATAAAACATCATATGAAAGTCTTGGAAGATCATGATATAATTTTTAACTCCACTGGAGAGAAAAAATATGGGGCAATGTACTTTTTGTCAAATCGTATGGAGGAAAGTTACCCCACTTTCTTAGATATTCTGAGTAAAATGAAAACTTGATTAAACCTAACAAAAATCATGATATAAAAAAATAATGTTAATATTATCTGTTAAATCAGTATAGAGGTGATTTGATGCAAGTAGGAGGAGCTGGAGAGCCCGGAGGGCCTGGATATCATGGAGGAAATGGAACCGGAACGGGTGGGGGAAATGGTACTGGGGTTGGACCGATAAACTTTGATAACTCACAACTCATTACCATTGATATAGCGCTTGGAATTGCCAACATCTGCCTTTTATTAATTTTACTGTATATGTACATAGGTAGTTACAGAAAATTCAAATCTCAATTCACATTTGGCCTGGTTGCATTTGCGATGCTACTCCTCCTTCAAAATGCACTTTTCACCGGATTTTTAATATTAAATGAGGGTTTTAAAGGTCCGGGGATGGGCAGTCCAATATTCTTTTTGAACGTAATCGAATTTTTTGCCCTGTCTGTACTCATTGGAGTAACCAGAGAATAAGTTAAATGGGGACTATTGTTAAGGAATCGTTGGAATAAAGCAATAATTTAGGGGAATCATTAATGAATACCCTAATAACCTTTTTATATTCACTTGCTTATTTTATAATCTAACAATTATTCAGATCAATTTTTATTAAGAACAATTTTCAATCAATGACTCCATTTTTTAATTCTTTTTGAATTACTGATCTGGGAAAGAATTGGGTATAACCTTGGAATAACTATTTTTAAATAAATCCTTAATTTAATAAACAAAGCAGAATAAGGTCTTAAAAATACGAACTGTTCGTATATGTTGTTGATTTAAATCAAAAAATTAGAGAATTGAGATGTATTTCTATTGAAAAATATGGAATAAACAAAATATTTCCATAAAAATTAATTAAAGATAAAAAAAAATAAAGAGAGGACTTTTAATGATATATGACATGATTATACCCACATTGCCTTTTATAGTGGGTTATTTATTCACTTACTGTCTTTACAGATTGAATTTAATAAAAAAAGCAATTCACATTAACGTCTGGAACCTGATTATTCTGGTGTCTTTCATTGTCTCTGGAGGGGCAGGTTTCATTCTGATTATACTACTAGAATTAGGTGTTGCACTCCCAATAAGTCCGCAGTTACTCTATTGGCATGTTGAACTGGGATTAACCTTAGCCTTGGTAACAATTTTCCACTTCCACACGTACTGGAAGTCTTCAAGGACCATGTTCTTCCCTGCAAAAAGGAGGTCCCGCCAATGAAACTGAAGGAAAAAGTGATCACTGCACTTTCATCAGTTCCCGTTATTGCGGCTGCTACCATGTCCGGAGCCTGCGCTGCTGGCTGTCCATATGGACGTACCTGCGCCTATCCTGGGCATTGTTCACGTTACACAGATTCTGGTGGAGATGGGATATGTGATCTGTCCGTGTCTTCCACCAGTGCTAACACTGAAACAGCATCTTCCTCTTCCTCTTCTAGTGACGGGGATACCAGTTCTTCAACCAGTACTGGTAGCTCTCCTAGTTCTCAATCACAGACTTCAACTAATGACCAGCCTACCACCAGTGCCTCCGATCCAGTGAATACCACTCCTGATGCAGACACTAACGTCAGCGCAACAAGTGATCCAGGATCGGGTCTAGACACCGGCAACGTTCCAGGAGATCATGCAAACTACTTCCTGTTTCCAGTGAGCATTCTCTTGGTTACAGCCTATTTATTTACCCATTACCTTTTCAGTAAGGGCATCCTAAAACAGGGCACCCACCGGAGAATTTGGAACTTACTCCTAACTGCAGGATACCTGGGAACTGGGATTAGTGGAGTAATACTGGTATTACTAATAAACATGGGCATCAGAACCGCATTAAATCAATCTATAACCTTCTGGCATGTGGAATTATCCATACTGATGTTTGTGGCAACCATAATACACATCCACCTCTACCGTAAACCATTCAAAAACATTTTTAAAGTTCTTCTGGGCTTCAAGGCCAAGGAAAAAGGAAGTAAAACAGTTAAATCCAGGGGTATTTCCAAGTAAATATTCCTTTTATCTGTTTTTTAGCTATTCTCGTGATTATTGATGAGAACTATTCTAATAAAGAAAATTTTTCAACTAAATACAATAATAATATACAAGCATAACAATAACCAGCAATATCCTTAAAGTAAAATAGCAGATACAATAAACACGGAAAGGAAAGTATAAAAAACCAAATTGAAAGGTTAAGTATGGTCACAGCTCTTTTAATGGCAGGTGGGAAGGGGACCCGGATGAATTTGGATCTGGAAAAGCCCCTGATAATCGTTGATGGGAAACCCCTCATTGAACATGTGCTTAATGCACTTCAAGATTCATCATGTGTAAATGAAATAATAGTAGCCACCAGCCATCACACTCCCGCAACAACGTTCCATGTGGAGGGTCTTGGTTTTAGAGTTTTAAAAACTCCGGGGAATGGATATGTGGAAGATCTTTCATTTCTTCTTTCCAAGGAGGATTTCGAGAATGAGGTCATTCTCACCATCACCTCTGATCTACCCCTCATTACAAGTGAGATCATCGACCTGGTACTGGAAAAATATCATAAATCATCCAAACCTGCCATGTCAGTGATGGTGCCGGTGGAAATATTCCGTGAACATGGTCTCAAGGCCAGTTTGGTGCTTGAAAATGGGGTTCCATCTGGATTAAATATATTAAGGGGGAAGAATACAGAACAAGATGAAGAAGTTCTGGTCCTCGATAAAATTGAACTGGCACTAAATATTAATAGCCCCGAGGACATAATATGCCTAGAGAAACTATGGGGAAACTCCAGAAGGTGAGGTAATGGTTGAGAAAGAAGAAAGGAAACTCATAAAAGGGGAAGAAAAAGTTTGGAGTGAAATCAAGGGCTATCAGGTGGCTACTAACAATGCCCGTATCCTGGGAGAGCTTGAAGAACTCATTATCAATGACAGAACCGGTAAAATAACTGACGTGGTCATTAAAGTTGATAAAGGAAGAACCGTTACAGTTAAAGGTTCTAAACAGAAAGGAGACACTTTACTGGTACCATTTGGTAAAGTGGAAAAAGTGGGTGAATTCATCATTATCTCTGAATAAATCCCATTTTATACCTTATTTTATCATTCAATTCACATATTAAGTATTCTTTCATTTATGATTACTTTAAATCTCTCATTTTAATAAAATTAATTAGATCGATAATTTTATTCCCGACTTTTTTTTGAAATAATTATTTTAACAAATTTTAGATGTATTATCCATTAAATGCAGGGTTATCTTTTAAATAAATCTATAATCATATATCAATTTGATATCAAGTTTTTGAGTATTTTAATTTAGTAAAATATTAAAATTTCATTTATTAATTGGGTTTTTGTAATTTTACGATTGTAAAACCAGAATATAGACTAATAAAATAAAAATAAAAAAAAGGGGATGGGTATTGTTTAAGGGTCTCACATTCCCTTCAAACTCTGATCCATCATTCTTTTGGTTTCAGCGGCCAGTTCTGGTGGAAGTCCAGCTATATCAATGCTCAGGAATCCTCTAACAATCATGGATGCTGCTTCTTCTTCACTCAAACCTCGGGACATGAGGTAAAGCACTTCTGCCTCATCAATTTTACCTACTGCAGCTTCGTGGGATAGTTCCAGTTCAGTGGAGGAACCTTCCAGTTCCGGTACAGCATATATCATTGAATCGTCTGATAAAACCAGTCCATGGCATTCAAGGTGCCCCTTAACATTCTTGGCCCTTCCTGCCAGGTGTCCTCTGGCATAAATTTGGGACTGGTCTTTGGAAACAGACCGGGAGATCATTTCAGTGCTACAACCCTCACCTTCTAAGATAACCCGTGAACCCATATCCAGGACTGACTCCTTCTGACCACCCAGTATGGACTGGAAAACAACCTTGGAATTGTTACCAGTACAATATGCTGTAGGATAAGACTGAATACTTCTAACAGGGCTGGTGAGAATGTAATTACTGATATAGGTAGAGTCATCTCCCACCATTACTCCAGTACGGGGGCGCACATCCACCTGTTCTGCCCAGTTATGTACCATGGTGAAGGTGATTTTGGCTCCCCTTTTAAGGTAGAACTCGGAAACTCCTACGTGTAAAGCAGAGGTAACATCTTCTCCTGTTGCACATCCGGTTATGATGTGTAGTTCAGAGTTTTCTTCGGCAATGATGACATTGTGTGCAGTTTGCATAACCTTTTCATCACCGATGAACATGCAGGCCTGGAGTGGGAATACTTCTTTAGACCCGGGCAGGGATCTTATGAAGTACCCTCCGAATCCTCCTGCTTCTGATTCTCTGAGTGCAGTTTGGGCTGTGTATTTATCTGTATCCGGTGCCACAGCCTTCCACATGTAATCTTTCAACCACCCATATTTATCCAGGGCCACGTTCATGCCCATTATTTCCACAGATTCTGAATCACAGGTAGTGCACACTCCACTCTGGTCTACCTGGACGAAGGTACCTGATCTTTCTTCTTCATTGGGATCTACTCCCACTTTCAGTAGGGTTTCCTGCACCTTTTTGGGAACTTCGTTTGCTCGGGAAACCTGTTCATGTTCACCTGCTTCTTCCTTGATGAACTTTTCCAGGTCAATATCTTCGCCGTAGAGTGCTTTTTTTTCTTTAGCTTTCTCGGCACGCTTTATTGTATTTTGCAACATTCCACACACCCGTGAAATCCTTCTTTTCGTATATCATCAATAATCTCAGCTGGGTTTCCTGAACAGGCAATTTTACCATCCATAAGCACGTGGGCTGTGTCTGCAGCCACAAAATTAAGGATGTAACCAAGATGAGTTATTAAAAGCCCGGATTTTTCCCGAAGACCTGGTTTTTTGTTCTTATCAAGGAGAGTGTTGATCTCCTCAGCCAGGAGCTCTACATTTTCAATATCCACACCAGAATCTGGTTCGTCAAACATTATAAAGTCCGGTGCCTGGGCTAATAGTTGCAGTATCTCCGATCTTTTAACTTCTCCTCCGGAGAAACCAAGGTTAACGTCTCTTTCTAGGAACCTTTCATCGAACTTGAGTTTATGAACCAGATCCATCATTTCAGGACTGAGTTCTTTATCTGCATCTTTTTCGCCATGTTCGATTTTTAAAAGATCACCAAGTCGCACTCCTCTGATGGAAGGGGGATTCTGGAAACTAACTCCAAATCCCTTTCTAACCCTTTCAGTGGTTGAAAGGTTGGTTATATCTTCCCCTTTGAAGATTATCTCTCCGCGGGTTACTTTGTACTTGGGAAAACCCAGTAAAGTCATAAAAAGAGTACTTTTTCCGGCTCCGTTGGGTCCTAAGAGTACGTGTGTTTCTCCTTTGCCTATATTTAAGTCTACATCCGTGAGAATTTCTTTTCCACTTACTTCCACTGCCAGATCAGTTATTTCCAGTAGCAGTTTAACCACCACCATTTTTTGGTTTTTATTGTTGTATTAAAGATGGAATTTATGGATGTGATTAACACACCTTATATTTTATATTGCCTTTTTCCTATAATAATATGAGGAATATTATTTGAAAAAAATAAAGGTGATATTCCTATTAAAAACCAATAATTCATGTTAAAAACATTAATTGGAAGTTTAAATGAATATAAATCCAATTGAAAATTTAAAAGATTAATTAAGTGTTATAGTATTTATTTTATTAAAATAAGTCGTTAAATTGACAATTGATCAAGATTTAAAACAGGATTAATAAGTATAATATGATAAAGCCAGATTTAATTTCAGCTATGTTTATTAGGGACATTTTAAACCAATATTAAAAACTCTGCTTTTGTTATTCTCCTATATATGTTTTTCGAATTAGTTTTTGAAGTAACCTTTATAATAACTATTCCTATATGCATATAATGTACAATTAATATGGTACACCGACAAAGCAAGGAGGAAAGCCAATGGCTGAGGATGATGTTAAGATCGTGATGTTTTGTTGTAACTGGTGCTCTTACGGTGGAGCTGACACTGCAGGAACCGCAAGGATGCAGTATCCTCCAAATGTGCGGGTCATCCGGGTAATGTGCTCGGGAAGAATTGAACCTCAATTTATATTCAAGGCCTTCAGAGAAGGTGCTGATGGGGTCATTGTGGCCGGCTGTCACCATGGAGACTGCCACTACGACGCAGGAAACTATAAATTAGATCGTAGAATGAGATTAATCTACAAACTAGCAGATGGATTGGGAATCGGAAGAGAAAGGATTCACCATGACTGGATATCTGCATCAGAAGGGGAAAAATTCGCAGACACTGTTACCATGATGGTAAACCGTATAACTGCTCTGGGCCCATCCCCTCTCAAAGCACAAATAGACGCTCCAGAAGAATCAGAAATGGAGGCCTAACATGGCAGACAAAGTTAAACTAGGAAACGTTTGGCTCAGCGTATGTTCCGGATGTGAACTGTCCATTGCAGATATACACGAAGCCATAGTAGATGTTCTGGGATTAGCAGATTTCGAATTTATGCCAGTTCTAATGGACGTCAAATACGATGAATGGACCGATGTAGACGTTGCCATAGTAACCGGAGGTATTCGAAACGATGAAAACCGGGAACTGGCACTAAAAGTACGGGAAAAAGCAAAAGTAGTTATAGCTTACGGTACTTGTGCTGCTTACGGAGGAGTCTTTGGACTGGGAAACCTACACACAGTTGATGATTTAACTCAAGAGGCTTACGTTAATTCAGAGAGTACCTACAACGATGAAGGAATAATACCCAGTGAAGGAGTACCTCACCTAGAAAGCAGAGTTAGACCACTAACTGATGTTATCGACGTGGATTTAGTCTTACCTGGATGCCCACCACGTTCTGATCTGGTTGCCCAGATCGTCATGGCTCTCTTAAAAGGAGAAGAATTACCTGAAATCCCAACAACTAACCTTTGTGAAGTTTGTCCTAGGGAAAAACCACCGGAAGGAATGGCCATGGACAAAATCATCAGACAGTTCGAACTGGGAGAACCAGACCCTGAACTGTGCCTGGTACCACAGGGTTTAGTATGCATGGGACCAGCCACTATTTCCATCTGTGGAGCTGAATGCCCCAGCATAGGTATCAAATGCCAGGGATGCTACGGACCCACCTTCAATGTAGTGGACCAGGGTGCTAAAATGATCAGTGCCATAGGTTCTGACTTCGGTGTGGAACACGACAAAACTGTGGACCCTGAAGAAGTAGCCATTGAACTGGATGATATTGTTGGAACTTTCTATACCTACACACTCCCAGCGGCGTTAGTGCCTGCTAAGGTGAAAAAGGAGGGTAAATAAATGGTTACACTCAAAATGGAACCTGTGACCAGAATTGAAGGTCACGCAAAAATCACAGTGGACCTGGATGATGCAGGAAACGTCCAGGACACCAAACTCCACGTTATGGAATTCCGTGGATTTGAAAAATTCCTGCAGGGAAGAAACATCGAAGAAGTACCACGACTGGTACCTCGAATATGTGGTATCTGTGATGTACAGCACCACCTGGCTGCAGCCAAAGCTGTGGATGCATGTTTTGGATTCGCTCCCGATGAAATTCTCCCAACTGCTTACAAAATGAGAGAAATCATGAGTTGGGGTTCTGTAATGCACTCCCACGCTCTGCACTTCTATTTTCTGGCAGCTCCGGATTTCATAGCTGGTAAAGACAGAAAAACTAGGAACGTATTTCAAATAGTTAAAGACGCTCCAGAAGCAGCTCTACAAGCTATTGAACTCCGAAAAAATGCTTTAGATATTATAAAAGCCACAGGTGGACGACCTATACACCCCACATCCTCCACTCCTGGTGGAATCTCTACCAGTCTGGATGATGAAACTCAGAAAGACCTTCTAAAGAAGGCTCAGAGGAACGTGGAATTATCTGTTGCTACCCTTGAACTGGCTAAACCGATCTTCGAAGAAAACCTGGACCTGGTGAAAACCTTAGGTTATGTGGAAACTTACCACACTGGACTGGTTAAAAACGGCGTATGGGATATGTACGACGGAAATGTCCGGATGAAAGACAAAGAAGGAAACCAGTACGCTGAATTTGCACCATCCGATTACCTGGACTACATTGGTGAAAAAGTTAAACCATATTCCTGGTTAAAATTCCCATACATCAAAGACCTGGGATATCCTGATGGAATATACCGCGTAGCTCCCCTATCAAGGCTTAACGTGGCTGACAAAATGCCTGATGCCGCACCATTGGCACAGGAAGCATTGAACGAATTCAGAGGCCTCTTTGGATACGCTCAGGAACCATTACTCTTCCATTGGGCTCGACTCATAGAGTTAATCGCAGCCTCAGAATGTGCTGCCGATGCTCTGGAAGGAGATTTATCTGGACAGAAATTCCCAGATGCTCTGGAAAGAACTGCTGGTGAAGGTGTAGGTATTGTGGAAGCATCCCGAGGAACACTAACCCACCACTACGCCTGTGACGAAAACGGACTGGTTACCAAAGCCAACATTGTGGTGGCAACCATCCAGAACAACCCTGCTATGGAAATGGGTATCCAGAAAGTTGCCCAAGACTACATAAAACCAGGAGTAGAAGTAGACGACAAGATCTTCAACCTAATGGAGATGGTAATAAGGGCCTACGACCCATGTCTATCCTGTGCAACCCACGAAATCGACAGTCAAATGAGACTTGCAACCCTTGAAGTGTACGATAGTGAAGGTCACCTCGTTAAGAGAATTTAAATATTTTTAAGAGGGTGAAGAAAGATGATAGTGGTTAACAAGGAAGACTGCATTCGATGTGGGGCCTGTCAGGGTACCTGTCCAACTGCGGCCATTACTGTATCTCCAGAAGATGTTATTTACTGTGACGTTTGTGGAGGAGCACCTAAATGTGTGGATATCTGTCCTACCGGTGCTCTTAAGACTGATGAGCTAGCTATTGGCGAATCTGACAACACTCAGACCAGGGTAACCTTTAACCCCAAACTCTGTAATGAGTGTGGTGACTGTGTAGATGTTTGCCCACCTCAAATCCTCAAACTTGAGGAAGGTAAAGTGCAGACTATACCTCTACAGGGATACTGTGTTATGTGCCAGCAGTGCGCAGACATATGCCCTGTGGAAGTCATTGGAGTGGAAGGAGTTAAAGAGCCCAAAAAGACGGACTTAAACATTACAGGTCCAATTTACATTGTCGACTGTGTTGGATGTGGCATGTGTGTGGATGAATGTCCAGTGGATGCCATTACACTCCCTGAAGTTGGAGAAAGCATCACCATCGATGAGGATACTTGTATCAAATGTGGAGTCTGTTCACAGACCTGCCCCT
>AMGN01000021.1 GCA_000309865.1 Methanobacterium sp. Maddingley MBC34
GAGGATGCCCCAGAAAGTGTGCACATGCTGGACTGGTGTCTTAACGAGGACCTCATTGATCAGGAACTGGAAAACAACATGGACATTTTAAGGGACATAATTGAAGCCTGTGCCCGTGCCCGTGATGTAGCCCGTTACAAGCTCCGCTGGCCAGTCAGTAAGATCGTTATTGTCACCGAGGATCAGGACGTGGTAACTGCTGCCGAAGCCCTATCTGATGTGCTCGCCGAACAGGCCAACACCAAGAGTGTGGAAACTTCAGAAGAATTTGAAGGTCTTAAAATCCTGGCAGGCCCTAACATGAAGACATTAGGCCCCAAACTGCGTGGTGACGTGCCTAAGGTGGCTGCTAAATTGGCATCAGCTGATGGTGCCGAGATTGTCGCCGCCTTTGAGTCCAATGGAGAGTACATGGTGGAACTGGATGATAAGACCATCACCCTGGAAGATGGTGATGTGGTCTTTGAAACTGAACTTCCAGATAATGTGGTGAGTGCAGAATTTACTGGAGGTAGTGTTTTCGTGGACACCGAGTTAACACCTGAGATATTATCAGAGGCCATGTCCAGAGAACTAATAAGACGAATACAGGACATGCGAAAAGACCTTGATCTGGATGTAGAGGCCAATATAAATGTGGCTGTTGATTGCAGCCTGGAATTCCAGAAACTGGTAGAACCACATTTAGATTTCATTTCACACGAAGTAAGGGCAAAGGAACTTGAATTTGGAACTGAAGATGGATACCACGCTAAAAAGTGGAATATTGAAGAATTTGAATTATCTATTATCTTTAAACAATGAACTCCTAAAGAGGGTGAAAAGATGACTTTAACTGACACGGAAATGGAATACATCAAAGAAGAACTGGGAAGGGAACCCAACCCCCTGGAATATGGTATGCTGGATATAATGTTCTCTGAACACTGCTCCTATAAGAGCAGCCGGCCCATCCTGAAATTATTCCCCACCGAGGGTGAAAAAGTCATAATGGGCCCTGGAGACGATGCAGGCATCGTGGAACTCACCGATGACCTGGCCCTGGTTATGGGTATGGAAAGCCACAACCACCCCTCAGCTGTGGAACCCTACGGAGGAGCAGGTACTGGGATTGGAGGAATAATAAGGGACATCATATCCATGGGCGCAATGCCAGTTGCCCTTCTTGACTCACTGCGTTTCGGGCCCATGGAAGACCAGCGTTCACGTTACATCTTCGAATACGTAGTTAAAGGAATCTCAGACTATGGTAACCGGGTAGGTATTCCCACTGTTGGTGGAGAAGTGGAATTTGAGGATAACTTCAAATTCAACCCCCTGGTTAACGTGGTCTGTGCAGGCATTGTACGTAAGGATGAAATTGTACTTGGAATAGCCCCCAATGTGGGAGATGTTTTCGTATTGATGGGAGGCCGCACTGGAAGGGATGGCATACACGGTGTTACCTTTGCTTCAGAAGAACTAACCTCTTCTTCAGAACTGGAAAGCAGGCCGGCAGTTCAGGTGGGTGATCCCTTCACTAAGAAACAGGTCATGGAAGCCACCTTTGAGGCCCTGGAGAAGGTTAACATTCAGGGATTGAAGGACCTGGGAGGAGGAGGCCTCACCTGCTGTATTTCTGAAATGGCTGATAAAAGTGGTAACGGTGCCCAGATGGAGTTGACCAAAGTGCCACTAAGGGAGGAAGGAATGACTCCCTATGAAATTATGCTCTCTGAGTCACAGGAAAGAATGGTCTTTGTGGTGAACCCTCAGGATGTGGATGGCTTACTTGCAATATTTCATAAGCATGAGCTACCCTATGCAGTGATTGGTCAGGTCACCAACACCGGACGCATGGTGGTCACCCAGGAAGGAGAACCCCTGGCAGATGTACCCACCCAGCTACTGGCCGACCCACCACTGGTGGAACGTGAAGCCATTAAACCTGTAAAAGACGAAGAATATATAGAAATAGAAGATGGTAACCTTGATGAAGCCCTTTTAAATTTACTTTCCAGTCCAAACCTTGCCAGTAAAAAGTGGGTATACCGACAGTACGATCACGAGGTGCAGATCCGAACGGTAGTCAAACCAGGAGACGATGCTGCAGTACTGCGGGTGGATGATGAGAAGGCCTTTACCCTCACCAGTGACTGTAACAGCATACACTGCTACCTGGACCCCTATCATGGAGGGGCCGGGTCTGTGGCTGAGGCCATTCGT
Organism: Methanobacterium sp. Maddingley MBC34; assembly: GCA_000309865.1. Taxonomy (NCBI): domain Archaea; kingdom Methanobacteriati; phylum Methanobacteriota; class Methanobacteria; order Methanobacteriales; family Methanobacteriaceae; genus Methanobacterium; species Methanobacterium sp. Maddingley MBC34. The sequence continues at coordinate 2,206 of AMGN01000021.1, forward strand.
AACGTGGTGGCCATGGGGTCAGAACCATTATGTATGGTGGACTGCCTTAACTTCGGAAACCCGGAAAAACCAGAGGTGTTCTGGCAGTTTAAAGAGTGCGTTCAGGGAATGTCCGACATTGCTAACCGATTTAAGTTACCAGTTACCAGTGGAAACGTCAGTTTCTACAATGAAACAGAAGGAGTAACTGTTAACCCATCACCCGTGGTGAGTGTGGCCGGGATCATGGACCTTAAGGATATCCGGACCATGGACTTCAAAAATGATGGTGATAAGATCATCCTTATTGGAGCCACCCTTCCAGAGATGGATGGATCAGAGTACCATAAGACCATTCACGGAGTGGTACAGGGAGAATCACCCCAGGTTAATATTGAAGCAGAATACGCTTCAGCCCGGGCTGTTCTGGAATTAATCCGTAACGATGAAAATGGACAGATCACTGCAGCCCATGATCTTTCAGCAGGAGGTTTAGGAGTTGCACTGGCAGAAATGGCTATTAAAGGAGAGCTTGGTGCCATTGTAGACCTATCACTTGTTCCTGGTGCTGAAGGACTATCTGCTTCCGAAACACTCTTCTCAGAATCCCACGCCCGTTACCTGATAACGGTGAAAGAAGAATCATCTGCTGAGATCTTAAACAATCTCCAAGAAATGAACGTTCCTGCAGCAGTCATTGGAACTGTTAATGGAGATTCTCTTAATATAAGTTATGCTAACATTGAAATTAGTGTTAAACAGCTTGATGATGCTTATAATGGCGTTATAGAAAAGTTCATGGCCTGAACAGTGGGAAAGTGTAAAGTTCATAAACTCACGAAAGAAGTACCAATAAAATATATGGTCTGATGATATGAAGAAAGAACTGTGGAGGCAACTGATCCATGCTTCCGGAGTCTTTATTGTCGTTCTCAGCTATTTTTTACCATCACAACTGTTGATCATTCTCTGTGTGGCTATCCTGGTCTTTGTGGTTACAGTTTTCCGATTGGACCATCAACATCATATTCCATTTTTTTCTACTATTTTGCGGATTGCCAAACGTGATGATGATGAAAGAGGATTCGTTTACTTTTTCATTGGAATTATAATAACCCTGTACTTCTTCCAGTTTAACATGAGCATTGCCAATGCCGCTATTTTAATCCTGTTATTTGGAGATTCAGCGTCTACACTTATTGGTAAAAGATTTGGAAGAATAAAATTACCATTTCAGTCCCATAAAACCGTAGAGGGGAGTTTAGCATTTTTAACGGTTGGATTTGCAGTTTCTCTCACACAACTACCCCTTATCCCTGCTTTTATTGGCGCTTTGGCCGGCGCTTTAACTGAAGCTTACAGTCCTGTTGACGATAATGTGCCCATACCCCTGGTTTCTGCAATGGTTATGAGTTTAGTAGTTTATATCTTGGTCTAAAAAATAGCATAACCCCCAATATTCTAAATTATTAACCTTTTTTCAAGCCTTATCACTCCAAATCCCCATATTTTCGCTATTTTTCTTTAAAACAGATTTAAAATATATTATTGAAATATAAAAAAGACCCCAATAATGACATACCCCATAACCATTAGTAAGTTATCGATAACTATAAATTTGCTATGAACAATACACATATCACCTTCAAATTTTATTAACCGAGCATAAAGGAGGTGAAAATACGCAAAAGACCAAACGAATAACAATCTTCACACTAACCCTCTTGTTTACACTGGTAATATGTGGGACTGTAGCTGCAGAAGACACTAATTCCATATCAGATACTGCTTTGAATGTACAGAGTACGAACTTATCTTCTGCCGTGCCATCTGGATCAACTCAAAATGACACAATTACTCCCGATCCCATTATTTCTGGAACAGTTACCCACTGTGGAAGTACTGATCCATTTTCAGAAGTTAATGTAACAGTTTAGACCTTAACGGGAATATTTTAGCCAACACAATAACCGACCAGAATGGATATTATTCTGTGGCCTTCTTAAGTAACCAGACCACTTTTAAAGTTATAGCCCGTCATACCGGCCATATACCTGATTCTAAGGATGTGACTGTAAGCCCTAATCTCAACGACCCCTATGATCCGAAACTTTACGCCACAGCAAATCTGGAATTAGGCCCGTTCGCTGTTTTTCTGAATCATGGTGATTCAAACATGAATACAATTGCCGCTGCTACTGACACTGAATACGGACCATTTGCTAGTTTAGCACAGTCCCATCCTGTTGATGTGGCCATAACTCCTGATGGAAAGACAGCAGTGATTGCCTGTTGGGAGAGTGTCATTTGAGTAAAATCGAAACTATTATAGACACCCTGTTTAGAATATGAATATAATAGTAAACACTAATATTAGTTGATTAAAAATGACAGGTTTAGATATCCTCCTGGTTGAGGATGACCCCGTTGAAGCCATGGACATTAAAAAATCCGTCGAAACCCTGGGACACTGCGTAACAAGTGTTTCCAACCAGGACCACAATAATATTAAAAAAAAATTAAATTCAGATCCGGATCTTATATTACTAGACATCCCATTGGAAGATGATTCCAACCATGTTGAAATAGAGTATATTGAGAAATTAAACACCCCTGTGGTGTTTATAATTGATGATTATATTAAAACTGCTTTTTTAGAGGCTTATTCCAATTCTTTGTTTTTAACCCCTCAAGAATCTTTAACCAAAGAAAATTCACTTGATTCATCATATTGCTATCTTTCTAAACCTTTCAGCATTAATGAACTCCATTTTGCCATTGAAATAGTCGTATACAAACAAAAAATGGACCATAATTTGAAAGAAGCTCAGGAAAGTTGTATTATCCCATCGGAAAATGACCTTCTAAATAAGATCATCCAATTCTCACCTACCCCCCTGTGGATTGCAGATGAACATGGTGAATTAAACGGGATTAACCCTAGCTGCTGTGACCTATTGAAAACTGAACCCGAAAAGGTTATAGGCAAGTACAATATCCTAGAGGACGAATTTATTAAGGAACAGGGACATATGAATCAGGTTAAATCTGTTTTCAGGGAGGGTAAAAGAGTTAATTTCAACATCAAACATGAGATCTCCAAACCCGACCAAATCCCCCCTAAATATCCTGATTTTTTAATTCTCAAGGTTAACCTGTTTCCCATCGCTGATGAAGAAGGGAATGTTAAGAGTGTCCTGGTCCAATACCATGATGTCACCCAGGAAAAAAAGGCGGAAAAATCCCAGAAAAAGATTAAAAAGGCCTTGAAAGACTCAGAACAACGTTTATCTGAGATCATTGATTTTCTGCCAGATGCGACCTTTGCCATAGACAAACATGGGCGGGTGATAATCTGGAATCAGGCCATGGAAAAAATGACCGGAGTCCCTTCTGACGAAATCATTGGAAAGGGGAATTACGAGTATTCCCGGCCATTTTATGGGATACGCAGACCAATATTAATCGATCTGGTGCATGAATCTGATAAAGAAATAGAAAAGAACTATTACTTCGTTAAAAAAGAAGGAAAAACGATTCTTGCCGAAACAGAAGCCAATTTAAAGGATGAACTTCGCACATTATGGGGGAAGGTTGTACCGCTTTATGACAGTAAAGGCAATATTAATGGCGCTATTGAGGCTATTCGTGATATAACCGAGAGTAAAAAGGCTTTCACATCTGTTAAAGGAGAATTTAACTTTCTTCAGTACCTTATTGATACCATACCCTCACCATTATTCTATAAAGACACTGATCATGTTTACAAAGGATGCAATACTGCCTTTGAAGAATTGGCAGGCCTTAAAAAGGATGAAATTATTGGCAAAACCGTTCACGAGGTTTTTTCAGAAGAATTGGCAACAGTGCTCCATGAATCAGATTCAAAGCTTTTGAAAAATCAGGGTTTAGATGTTTATGAGGCCGAAGTTGAATACGCAGATGGATCTGAACACACCATGCTCTTCAATAAAACCACATTCCAGGATCCCCATGGAAAAATTGAGGGTTTGATTGGAGTGATGGTGGATATCTCCCAGCTCAAAAAGGCCGAAAAATCACTCCAGATATCTGAATCATTATATAGAACTATTTTTGAAAACAAAGGAACTTGTACCATTATTTTTGATGATAATTTCACCATTAAAATGGTTAATTCAGAAATGGAAAGGTTGTCTGGATACCCGCGGGAAGAATTGGAGGGAGAAACATGGACTAAATTTATACATCCCGAAGATCTTCCCAAAATGGTTAATTTTCACCAAAAGAGGGAGTTAACTCCGGATTCAGCACCCTCCAGATATGAAACACGGGTGATTAATAAAGAAGGGAATATTTTAACGACCGAAATTACTGTAAACAAAATTTTAGGGACAAATGAATACGTAACTTCAGTGATTGACCTCACTGAACAAAAAGAAGCCCAGCAAAAAATTAGTGATACAAAAAATTTCTATGAAAACATAATAGAACGAATAAATGAAGAAATATGGGTTTCTAATGAAAATAATGTGATAGTTTATGTTAACGAGGGAAATTTAAAGATAGCTGGCGCAAAACGGGGCGAATCTCTGGGTATGAATGTTTTAAACGATTTTCCTGAAGATTTAACCAGTGCATTTGTTCCTTATTATGTTGAGGCCCGCAAAACCCTTAATCCTGTGCATTACCCTCCTTTACGTGTGAAAACCCATGATGGGAGGGTTACCTACCAGACGGGATGGTTAATTCCCCTTGAAGTAGATGGTGAATTTAAGAGCATGATCTGTACCATCACTGATGATACAGACCGTCAAAAGGCTGAAAATAAAATTAAAGATTCTTTAATGGAGAAGGAAATACTTCTAAGGGAGATACATCACCGGGTGAAGAATAACCTGCAGATCATATCCAGTTTGTTAAACCTGCAGACCCAGTATGTGGAGGGTGAAGAAACTGTGAATGTTTTAAAGGAAAGTCAGGGTCGGGTTAAGGCCATGTCCATGGTACATGAAAAACTATACCAATCTCCCAATTTGAAGGATATTAACTTTAAAAACTACATAAACCAACTGGTTTCTGACCTTTTTTACTCCTACGGAGTTGAGTTGGGAAGTGTGGAAAAACAGATCAATGTGGAGGAACTATCCATTGGCATCGACACTGCCATACCTTGCGGGCTTATTATAAATGAATTGGTGACCAACAGTCTTAAGTATGCATTTCCAGATGGTAAAGGGAAAATAATAGTTGAACTTAAACCAATCCATGATAAAATAAAGCTGGTAATATCTGATAATGGCATAGGGCTGCCAGAAGAAGTTTCTGCAGGGAAAACTGAAACACTGGGTTTGCAACTGGTGAACAATCTGGTTAATCAGCTGGATGGGACCCTAAAAATTGGTCGCAAACATGGAACTAAATTTACCATAATATTCAAGGAATTAAATTACAAAGAACGTATATAATCCTTTAAATTTAAAATTCTGAAATTGCGAAATAATATTTAAAAGTTAAAAAATAATATTTAAATTTTAGGCCACGTACATCCAAGAAAGCTTTACTTCTCTTTTTTAAACCTATTTTTTAAACTACAATCTAATGGCCCGTTCATGGCGAAAGGAACGTACCGTGCCCACAAATATAAGGAAGGACATGATCAGTGTGGGCAGCAAATATAACATGATTTCAGGACGAATATTGGGAGATACTGCCAGTTTAACCATTAAAACTGTGGGTATGAAATTGAATACCCCCTGGAAAATTTCAGATTTAACGAACAATGGAATGAACAGGATAAAAGTGGCAAATACCAGAACCAGAGTAATGGCAGAGTTAGCCTCCTTGGTACTGTCCACCAGCATGGATATGAGTATCCCCACTCCAATGAAAGCCAGGCCCATGAAAAACAACACCAGTACCAAAAGACCAGGGTTGAATATGGGCACACGGAGAAGATCAAGGACTGCTATCCAGGCTATGCTCTGTATGAGAGAAAATAAGAGTATAGGGATTATCTTACCAATTATTACCATGTAACTGGATAATGGAGTCATTAGGAGTACTTCAAAGGTTTTCCTCTCCTTTTCACCAACCACACTATCGGTTACAATGTTACTGGCTAAAAAGAAGGGTAAAAGGAGAATAAACGGCACTATAAATCCATATATCACTTCCACGAAGTAAGGACTGTCCAGTGCCAGTGGTACCTGTTTATCCTGATTAATTTTAATTTCCTGGAAGTTTACAGGATTTTGGATTATATTCACCTGGCTTTGGTTTAAACCAGCATTTTTTAAGGTGTTTTCTGTGTTGAACTTGTCCACTGCATTGCTGATCTTGGCAGATACCACCGGATAAAAGACATTGGCAGTGTCCACCTGTACCACCACCTCCCCTGAGGGTGAAAGATCAACCACTGCCACCAACTTCTTTCCAAGGCCAAGTTTAGCTTCATCAGTGGTGTTATAATAATTTAATGTTATTTTTTCTTCTTCCAGGTACTTTGAAAGACTTGAACCCTCCAAATTCTGGGGCAAACCTATGTTTAGAGCAGAGGTTATTCCCACCTGATCCAGTAGAGTAGGGTCACTGGCCACAGCAGCTACCGCCACCAGGCCCACTGCCCCGATGATTATGAAAACCTGAACCAGAACTACCAGGAGGTATATCCTGTTTTGGAGGATGTCTCTGGCTTCTTTCTTAGCCAGTGCCATTATTTTAGTTATAGTGCTTGGAGTTTTCATGATTTTATGCTCTAGTTTAACTATCTCTTTTTAATACGGAGGAATTGCAGTGTGAGTTTTACTGGGCCTGGACGTGGTCCAAAAAGAACATCATCCCTCCGGAAGAGCCAGGTGGCAATTCCAAAGAAGATTATACTTAAAATAATTACGAATGATACTGACATAAGAATTTCAGGTATGGTGATGGCTTCACCTGTAAATAGCCGCATCACAGTAGTCATGGGAGAAATGTTGGCTGAGAAGCTTTTCCGTGATATGTATGCTAGTGCAGGTACAATCAAAAATCCCACCACCATAACATAGGCGAAGGTGATTCCAATTCCTGCCTCCTTGTAGTTCTTGGCGTAGGCAGCAATGATGGAAGTAAGACCCACTATGGGCACGGCAGTAAGTACCACAAGAAGGTAAACCAGTATAACGTTGTTTATGGTGAAACCGGCAGCTATGAGGACTATTATCCACATAATCACCTGCAGGGCAGATATAGCCACCACAGCCAGCCCCTTGCCCAGGAGTATTTCTCCTGGTGAAATTGGCATGGCAACCAGTATTTCAGCGGTTTTACGCTCTTTCTCTCCCACCACACTGTCAATGATTATGTTACCAAACAGGAAAAGCGGCAGGAAAAGGAGCACCACCAGCATTACCTTCTTGATGATCTGCATGGGGAGTGATTCTCCTGTTTTTTCCTCTTTTAAACCAGTTTGCGGAGTAGTATTGGAAGGGTTGGCTGATTGTAAATATGACTGAGTTAAAGCGGATGAAACTGATTTGGTAGTGGTATTGATAGAATCTCTAATCACACTCCTCCGGGGATCAGCGTAATCCAGATAGAGTACTGTGTCTACTATTTCCTCCTTCTGTATTCGTTGAATTGAGTCTGCTGAAACCGTGTAAAACCCATTGGTTTCACCAGTTCCAATGCGAACCAGGGAACTATTACCATTGGTAGTGTACATTTTTATTATTTCCGGGTCTATCCTCTTTTTAAACACCCCTCCCGGGTCATCCACATCCAAGGTGGCAAAATCAACCAAAGATGGTGTTAAAGAGAGTCCTTTTTCCGATTCTATGTTGGCTGCAAATGAATTGAACATGAAAATTAACATACCTAAAACTGCTAACTGCATAAAAAAGATTAAAAGGAATTTCTTACTCTTGAGAGTGTTTTTAAACTCCCAGCGAGTGATTGTGCTGAAATTCATGTTGAGTTTCATGGTCTTCTGCCTTTTAATTATTAATCATCGGAAGAATACCTCATGGATTAATGAATGATATTGAAACTTTACTTTTAAAATCCGTATCATCCCATAGATATTTTAATCTTCAATACGAGATTTACTGTGTGGTTTGGATGAAAACATCATCCAGGGTGGGTTCTTTGGTGTTTACTGAGATGGCCTGTTCACCAAAGATGTCAATTATATGGGAAATATCTTCCCTAGAGCGTAGAGATATCAGGAACTGGTTACCTTCCAGGTTCACCCCCTCCACTGAGTCAAAGGCCAGTAACTGGTTTTCATCAATTTTTTGAGGCTTATGAACCCGAACTTGTAGGATTGTATCTCCGTGTATTTTCTCCTTCAAATATTCAGGAGTTCCCATGTCACGAATCTTCCCCTGATTTAAGATTGCAACCCGGTCACAAAGTAAATCTGCCTCATGCATGTAATGGGTGCAAAGAATAACCGTCTTATCCCCCTTTAATTCCTTGATAAAGTTGCGAATGGCCCTGGAAGTGGCTGGATCCAGACCCATGGTGGGTTCGTCAAATATTATAACTTCAGGATCATGGATCAGTGCCCGGGCAATTCCAATTCTCTGGCGCAGACCCTTGGAAAAAGTGTTAATCCTGTCATCGGCACGGTGGCTCATTCCCACCAGCTCCAGAAGCACATCTATCCTGCCATCAATCTCATTTTTAGGGACACCATAAAGTTCTCCGAAGTACTTTAAAAGTTCCCTTGCCTTGAACCGCTCATAAAGGTTGGGTTCCTCAGGTAGATAGCCGATCATAGATTTGATCTTGATCTGATCATGGTGAATGCTGTAGCCCCCAACAGTCACCTCCCCAGAGTTGGGTTGGAGTATGCAGCAAATAATCCTGATAGCAGTGGTTTTCCCAGCACCGTTAGGTCCAATAAGCCCCAGTAGTTCTCCTTTTTTTATTTCAAGATTAAGATTTTCCAGTGCCTTGATGCGCCCGAAAGACTTGTTTAAAGAGTCTATTTTAATCATTATATTTTCTGAGTTCAAGTCCTCATCTCCATCATGGGATTTTAAAAAAATAACTCCTCTTAATATACTTGATTCCATCTTCTTTATCTATTTAACCAAGGCCCATACCTACCTACTTAGGGGAACCATTCAATGGAACAATTTAAAATTATTAACAACATTAAAACCATCCACGTAAAATAATCACCAGCCCTATGACAATCATGATAAATGGAAGGATATAATGACCATAATTTTTAATTTTATTACCTAAAACACGGTTGTTTACCAGTTTATACCCTAAAAAGCACCATACCCCCACCATGATCAGGAATATTATGGCAGTTAAAAACAGGTCAAAAGGACCCATACTGGCAAAAAGAGGCATGTAAACTCCTAAATTGTCACCACCATTGGCCAGGGTAACCAAAGTTACCGGTAACATCATTTGCCCTTCTTTATATTTGCTGAAGTCTCTATTTTCCCCCGAATAATCTGTTTGTGGTTTTTTAAGGTGTAAAAAACTCCTGATACCAATCATGATAGGAATAACCCCCAGTAAGCTGATCCAGTTGGAGGGAATAATGAATTGGACAAAATATGCCAGGGAACTGATAGTTAAAAGTACAATGAATCCCAGATACTGTCCTAAAACCACATCTTTTGCCCTGAATTCTGGATTTGCAAAAAAAGCAGCAAGAAGAAACATATCATCCAGGTTGGTGGATACAAAAGCAGATATTGCAGTTAAAATTATTAGAGTTTCCATTAGAATATCCTTAAATTCAACCATTAATAAATTTTAAGCCATTTACAATGAAAGTTATACTCCCTCTAAAATAGAATAACAATCACCCATAATAGTATTCGTCAAAACATTAGTACTTCTAAACATTAGTATATATAGGGCGATATAACAATCTTTAAATACATTTTAAATGTATTAAACGACCACCAACTCCTCCGTTTGAAATGAGATAAGGCCATATTAATTTGAATATTTGATATTAAAGATGTATTAGGAGTTATATCCAAAATTACGCCATCGGATGATGAAAATGTTTCTATCCAAACTAATACCAGTTGATGATGCCCAGAAAATCATCACCACCTGCCTGAAAACCACTGGAGTGGAAGAAATCCCATTAGAAGAAGCTTATCAAAGAATTATTGCCCACAAAGTAGTTAGCACCTTAAATTCGCCCCCTTTCAACCGTTCAGCTATGGATGGTTATGCTATACAAGCTGAAGATAGCTTCGGCCATTCCGAGACCAATCCATTCCAATTAAAAGTGGTGGATCGTATCGGAGCAGGGCAAAAGTCAAATTTAAAACTGAATTCCGGCGAAGCGATTAAAATAGCCACCGGGGCCCCCATACCTGCAGGTGCCAATGCAGTGGTCATGGAAGAGTACACCCATGAAAAAGGAGACATCATCGATGTGGAAACATCCTTGACTCCCGATGAAAACGTTTCCCCTGCAGGAGAGGACTTTAATAAAGATGATCTTGTTTTGAGTGAGGGCAAACTCTTAGGACCTGCAGAACTGGCAATCATTGCATCAGCAGGTTTTGACCGTGTTTTAGTGTTTAAAAGACCACGAATAGCTGTTCTTATAACAGGAAGCGAACTGGTGATGCCTAAAAATGAACTTGAAGGAGCAGAAGTGGTCAACTCCAATCATTTCACCATTAAATCCATGGTAAAAAGCTGCCTGGCCGTTCCAGAAATGTTCCACTCCATTGATGATGCAGAACTAGTGGAAGAACTCTTTAAAAAATTGTTAGATGAGTATGATGTCCTCATAACCACAGGGGGCACCGCCATCAGTAAAGGAGATGTGGTGGTGGATGTAGCCCAAAAATTAGGAGAAGTACCCATACACGGAGTGTCACTAAGACCAGGCAAACCTTTTGGTTTCGCACATGTGATGGGTAAACCTGTTTTTATGTTATCTGGTTTTCCAGTGGCAGCCATGGTCCAGTTCGATGTTTTTGTAAGGGAATCCCTACTTAAAATACAAGGATTAAATCGAACCCCACTAATAGTGCAAAAAAAGGCATCAAGGAAGATACCCTCCACCCTGGGCAGAACCGATTATATAAGGGCCCATATCGAAGGAGATATGGTTCGTCCCCTGAAGATTAAAGGTTCGGGGATCATAAGATCCATGGTGGAGTCGGATTCTTACATTCTAATCCCAGAAAACCTGGAAGGAATTGTAGAAGGAGCAGAATGTGAAGTTCTTCCCTATCATTCTCTAAAAGCTTAAAGCATTGAACTTACTTATTTAATATAAAGGTGATCTTGTTTGAATGTTTTATGGTACTATGTCATTTTCTTTGCCGGCATCTATGTTTTGGCCCTTTTATTCAGGGATAAATTAAAAGTAGACGTTTATGGGCCTATTTTAATGAGAAGAACACAGAAAATGAGGGGATTCATTGATTGGGTAGCCAATGCCAGTCCTCGATTCTGGCGCTGGAGCATGAACTTGGGCATTCCCATATCTGTATTCTGCATGGGATTATCTGTTTATCTGATTATTATATCATTACCACGCATGTTCCAATCCCCACAAGCAGCACTACTCTTGCCCGGAGTGGACATCCCTGGATCTCCCATATTCATCCCTATTTTCTCAGGTATCATCGCCCTGATCCTGTTGATGATAGTTCATGAGTTCGGGCATGGAATTCTGGCCAGGGCACAGGGAGTGAAAATTAAATCAATTGGTGTGATTTTACTGGCCATACTACCTGGAGCATTCGTGGAACTGGATGAGGAAGATGTTAAAAAAGCCAAAAGATCAGTGAAACTGCGCATATACGCTGCAGGATCCATGTTCAACCTGGGGCTGGCAGCAATTGCATGGGTGGTTGTAATCGTCCTGACATCCTCATTTATACCCTACGCTTTCCAATCAGATGGAGTGAAAATTATCAGTGTAACTCCAGGAGGCCCCTCTGAAGGTGTGCTTCAAGAGGGAATGGTGGTATCCAGTATTAATGGAATTTCAGTCAATAGCCGTGCCGCTTACACTGACTTAATACTAAATAAAACAAAACCAGGCGATACAATGACTTACGTGACTGATCAGGGTACGTACACCATTACTTCAACCAGTAATCCCAATAATGCATCCACAGCCTATCCTGGAACCAGGAGTGAAATGCACCTGGTGGTTAAACCAGCAGTGGCCCAGACCTATGGAGATATAATTCCATGGTTTTTATTTGATCTGGCTGATGTGTGTTACTGGATATTTGCACTGAACATCATGGTGGGGCTGTTTAACCTTCTTCCCATGAAACCCCTGGACGGAGGAATTATGTTCGAGGAACTTCTCCGATACAAAGTATCGGAAAATGTTACTGGAAAAATAGTTTCAAGCGTTTCATGGATTATGATCGGGATTGTAACCCTTTTAGTGGTGTACGGAACAGTTCCAGGAATAATGCAGATGTTTTAACTCATAAAACATCAATTTTTATTTTTATTATAACTTAAATTTTTATTTTAACTCCAAAGTCTTCTATAGTCCTTTATTAAATACTAAAATCTCAAAATTAACCATTTTTAGAAAACATTTTTTTAGAATATTAAGAATTATCTCCTACTCCTGCATTTGAAACAAAGATCATGACCCTCACGACCCCTATCACGATTTGTCCTGAAAATCATCCCACATTTTTTGCACTGGACATTCCTAAGATTTGAAGAAGATCGGGGCACTGCAGGGTCCTGACACTGACAGGTTATACCAACTTTTATCCTGTTCTTTCTATTTTTAACCATAACCACCCAGTTAATCCTTAATTTACATTTAATTCGGTTTTATTAAACCATATTAAATTCAATCCAGTTACATTCAATCCTTTAAATTCCATTTTCCATGAATTGAATAAAATTATTTAGAAAATTAGGGGCATAACCAATGAAAGATTCATTCTTTACAAACATTATTCATGGATAAATTATAAATTTATTACTGTAAAGTTTTGATATTGATTTAATTAGTGATTTGAAAAAAGGTGAACATCTTAATGAAAATTGTCATCATAGGTGGAGGAGCTGGTGGACTTTCCACCGCCTCTAACATAAGAAAATATGATAAAAAAGCCAAAATAACTGTTATTACCCGGGATGAAAACATAGCCTACTCTCCCTGTGCTATTCCTTATGTTCTCTCTGGCCAGGTAGACCAGTTCCAGGACATCATCATGCACCAGCCTGAAGATTACCTGGAAAGGGATATTAAGGTTATAACCCGTGCAGAGGTAGTTGAGGTTTCCACTGCCGAAAATAGAATAGAATACAATTTACTAGAATCTAATTCTAACCATCTTCAAGAGGAATCCCATGATTTAACCTACGATTACCTGGTAATCGCAACTGGAGGGGCACCAATAACGCCTCCCATCGAAGGGGCTGACTTAAAAGGAGTATTCAAAATCAGGACAATTGGAGATGGAAAAACCATTAAAGAATGGGCCCAACACAGTAATAAAGTAGTGGTGGTTGGAGCCGGACTTATTGGTCTGGAAATAGCCTTTGGCCTTAAAAAGATGGGCTTGGATGTTACTGTAAATGAGATGCTACCTCAAATCGTTCCCAGATCCCTGGATCCCAGTATGGCCACCATAGTACAGAATTACCTGGAAAGTGAGGGCATAAAGGTTATTCTAGGCAAGGGAATGGAGAAAGTCGCAGGGCAGGACCAGGTGGAAGGAGTAATTTTTGAAGATGAAGTTTTAGATGCAGATATGATCATAATGGCCACTGGAGTTCGACCAGAAACCAAACTGGCCAAAATGGCAGGATGCGAACTTGGAAGGTGGGCAGTTAAAGTTAACCAGAAAATGCAAACCACAGTTCCCAACATATATGCAGTGGGAGACTGTGTAGAAGTGGTGGACGCCATCACTGGCCATCCCACCCAATCACCACTGGGTTCCACTGCTGTGAGACAGGCCAAGATCGCCGCCAGAAATATTGTGGGTGTGGGCGCTGAATTCAAACCAGTTTTAAATGCTATGGTATCCAAAATTGGGGAACTTGAATTCGGTTCAGTGGGATTAACTGAATCTTCCGCTGTTGTGAATGGATTGGAAGTTATATGTGGAAAAAGTCGGGCTTTGACCAAAGCACGCTATTATCCTGGGGCAAAAAGGATCGATGTTCTGATGGTATGTGACATCAAGGGGAAAATAATTGGCTGTCAGATAATTGCCAAAGAAAGGGTAGCAGAACGTGTTGATACCATGGCACTGGCCATTGCCAAAGATGTCACCTGTAAGGAACTGGCTGTAACTGAATTTTCCTATGCTCCTCCGGTTTCAATGGTTATTGACCCCATTATTCTGGCTGCTGAAGATGCCTGTGAAAAATTGAAAAACTCCAATCATTAAAAATAAAAAAAATAAAGTAAAATGGGAGTATTAAGCAAGATGAGAAGGAGATGAATTTGGAGTTGCAAATTCAAGCGTTTTGAGCAGGAAATTGTTAAGAGAGTATGGAGGATGGGCGATTCCATCCTCCTTAGGGGCGGTAAAAATCATTGCAAAATTTTATTTCCTAAAAATTAATTTATTTAACCTTTGATACTTTTTTTAATCTTATTTGATGTCCAAAACCGTTTGTTTCTTTACTTATTCTGAACCGGTACCCAGTGGCCTCTTCCATTGCCATGGCTGCAGTGTTGGTATAGGGACAGGTGGTGATCAGTACGCCCTGGCTTTCCAGCTGGCTGCATACCGGGAAGAAACGGCAGTTTTTCACCTTAAGTTCCACTTCATCATCACTGATGGAGTATTCTATATCCCCTGCCATGTGATGGGTTTCCACGAAGTAACTACGAACTGATTCCAGGGATGTTTTACTGTCATCAAAATTGAATCCATTTAATTTTAGTTCCTCCAGGAAGGTGCGACCAATCTGACGGGTGACCGAATAGGATCCTGTTCCAGCTATGGTCCAAAGTCCATGGGTAAGTCCCAGCACCATTACCAAAAGTGGATCCTTACCCCTGGGGGCCTGGATTTCTTTCCCCATTGGTTTGAAACTGGATTTATCTATACCACACCGGGGGCAAAGCCAATCGTTAGTTATGTCCTTGAAACTGGTTCCAGGTTCAATTCCACCTTCAGGATCTCCATTTTCTGGCTCGTAGATATAGTGACATATTTCACACTGGTAGTTCACGCTGTTCCTCCACTAAAAACATTAATTCACTTATTGATTCAAAAAAAGGAGTTAAAAAGAGGATTTAAAAGTACCTCTCCAGAATTCCTTTTAACATTCGGGCGTGGCGGGCTTCATCCCGGGAGCTTTCATCGAAGAAATCATGGGCAGGGTCGATGTCACATTCTTTGGCCTTTTTAGCTGCTGCTTTTTTCTCGTTGTTGGCCATAGTTTCCCCTTCCAGCATCATTTCCAGGTTTTCTTTTAGTGTGGGTTTGATTACCTCGTTCATTTCAGCAAAATGTGCTGCGTGCTCTGCTTCTTCCCAGGCCATGGTTTTTAGTACTTCTGCCACTTCTGGTAGTCCTTCTCTTTGTGCCAGTCTGGCCATGGCCAGGTACATTCCCACTTCCTGAGTTTCCCCACTGAAATTAGCCGCTACCAGTTTTTCCAGGTCAGTTCCTTTACAAATACCTATTTCGTGTTCGTTTATAAGTTCCATTTTTCTCATCCTCCAGTTTTTATTCCTAGTTAAATTTTATATTCCAAGACCAATGATTCTATCGGATTAAATTCAATTGTAATATCCCAGATATTGGTTATTATGTGCATAAAATACCATTATGCTGTTTTTATCTCTTGAGCCAGTTTTTTACCTGCTTCGAAGCATTTTTCCAGTTCATCTGCATCTGGTACGTAGTATACTTCGTATTCGTTTAGTACGTTGAATCCACACTCTTTAAGATCACGGGACAGGGTTTCTGGAGCTCCACCTTTTCCTCCCATGGATCCAAAAGTTAGTGCCAGGCGTTCCCTTCTGGTTCTGTTGAATTTTAATCCACGCAGGTAGTATATCAGGTCACCCACACTGGGGTATGGTTCATCGTAGATGGTAGGGGCCCCTAGTGCTATGGCTTTACTTTCCAGGATGTCCTTCACGATTTCGCTTCTTTCATCCTCGTGGAGGAAATACATTTTAACATCCACTCCCTCACTCATGACTCCTTCGGCAACTGCGTGGGCCATTTTCTGGGTGGACTGGTGCATGGTGTCGTAGATGATGGTAATCTTGTCAGGGCATTCTCCAGTGGCCCAGGTACTGTAGGCTCCGATGACTTTCATGGGGTCGGTCCAGATCTGTCCGTGTGCTGGTGCAATCATCTTGATCTGCTCCAGAAGTCCCAGGTCAGTGACTTCCTGGAATTTCTTCAGTACCAGTTTGGATAATGGGGTGATGAGGTTGGCATAGAACTTCTGGGTGCCATCCATCAG
>AMGN01000022.1 GCA_000309865.1 Methanobacterium sp. Maddingley MBC34
TTTCATTGGCCACTGCCTTGGCCAGTAGGGTTTTACCAGTACCCGGTGGTCCGTGCATTAGAACTCCTTTAGGTGGTGATATTCCCAGTCTTTCAAAGAGTTCGGGACGTTTCAGGGGTATTTCGATCATTTCCCTGACTTTTTTCACTTCCTCCTTGAGGCCACCTATGTCTTCGTAAGTGACATCCACCAGGGTTTTCACTCCTTCCAGTTTGGATATATCCACTGGATCGGTCTGAACTTCCACATCACTCAGTTCAGTGATTTTAACAGCTCCAGCAGGTTTGGTGGATACTACTGCCAGTTTCAGTTCTCCCATGGGGCTGACATCGGTCATTGCATCCCTGAAGAATTCATCGAATAAACTTCCCCTCATGGCTGTTTGTTGCTGTTGCCTGATTCCAGTTACTATGATGTCTCCTTTGGACAACACTCTGCCCTGGAATGCTCCTTTAACATCTCCCCTAATCATGATTTTCTGATCCACCGGCGCAAGCACCACTTTCTGTGCTTCTTTAACCTGGGCTTTTCGTACGGTTACTTCTTCTCCCAGGGATGTTCCTGCATTTTTTCGGATGTATCCGTCGATTCTTATGATGCCCAGTCCTATGTCAGATTGGGATGAGGCCACAATAGTGGCGGTGAGTTTTCGACCTTCGATTTCGATCATATCCCCGTCCAGGAGATCTAGCTTTTCCATGCATGCCGGGTCTATCCGGGCTATGGATCTGCCAACATCAGCCTGTGAAAATGCTTCTGCTACTTTTAGTTTCATATCTTCGGTTTTAATAATAAATCCCCCTTTAAATTCTTTTATATATTGAATTAAAAAAATTTATGTCTTAAAAAATAAATATAAATCGTTTTTGTATTTAGTTAACTTATGTTACTTTAAGATTGTAGATTATAGTATATAAAGGTTTCGGTTAAATTTTAGTTATAAAACAGGGAAAATGAATTAAAAAATCATCAATTTATTGGAAAATTAAATAGAATCCCCCCACAAAATCCTTAAACCTTAAAATATCTAAAAAAATGATAAAAAATAATTTTTAACGTATGATACCGCCAAATCCCGTCAGTAATCCCTCAACAATTTTCTTTGACTTGAGAGAGATCACCTGATAAGTGAATGTGATGCTCTTTTTACCTTCAGGAATTTGCTTACCCTGGTAAACATCTTTAACCTCTGCTGTGACTACGCCCTCCAGAGAATTAATGGTCTGGGATATAATTTCTGGCTTTGAACTTCCGGGTAAAACAACAGAGACATCAAAGGTCTTCAGGGGAAGATTACTCATCTTCCATGCCTGTAATTCTCCTGAGCTTAGAACCTCAATGTTTGAAAGTTTAAGTTTCACAGTTTTGTTGTTCTCATTTAAAATCACAAAATCAGGAGATAATGATTCCAGAACACCAAAGTGGACCTTTCCAGAGTACATGTGGCGCAAGCCCACTTCTATTCCCACCGCGTTTTTAAGAGTAGTTACCTCTGCATTCAATGCAGATATGGCCTTGTCCGATCTTCCTAGAGATGCTTCCAGATCATTCAGGTGTTTGGCAGCTGAACTCATTGCCTTAACAAAATCATCCTGATTTTCCTGATCTACCATGGATTTGAGGTCATGGAATGTTTCCAAGAATGTTTCATGGACCTCATGAATGTAACGGTTCTGTGTCTGTATAGAATAACAAAGGTAAGGATTCTGGGCCACAATCCTGGCTATCATGTCCAGCATTAGACTGTAAATAGGGCTTGCAAACTTACGTGATTCTTTAACATCCACCTGCATCCTTTCAATGACACTGGCAATACAGATATAGGCAAAATGAGTTAGACCCTGAACTATGCTCATCATCCGGTCATGGATCTCAGGGGTAGTCTCCAGGATTCGGGCCTGTTCTGAGTTTAAAAACTCCACCACCCTAGGGTACCAAAACCCCTTCTTATTAGGAGTGAGGACTACCACCTGCCCCTCCAGGGATCGTATTCTGGGACCAAACATAGGATGGGTAGGAAGCACTTCCACGCCTTCAGGGACTTGTTTCTGCATGATTTCTGCAGGTAATTCCTTTACAGATGTAACATCCATCAGTAAAGATCCTTTCTGAAGGTGAGGGGCTACTTCTTTTATGGTTTGAGGTGTAACTTCAATGGGAACTGCCACTATCACTACCTTTGCCCGGGATGCTGCTTTTATATTGTCAGAGGTGTATGATACTCCCATTTTGCTGGCTAGGGTCTCGCCCATCATTGAATTCCTGCCAGTGATAGTAACCTGATGCCCCCTTCTCTGGAGAAAATTAGCTATCCAGTTTCCCAGTCCACGGGTTCCGCCTATAACCGCTACTTGCATAGAGTTATCTATTATGAGGAGAAGGATATTAAATTTTTCATTAGATTTGGCCGACTATTTAAGGGTGAATCTTTCGACTTACAATGGAGTTTTACACCTACAAATGGAGTTTCCCATCTTCCTTAAAAATACTTGATATTTTCATCAGTACTATATTTCCAGTGTCCCTACCTTCTCTTTACCTGCAGTTCCCGCCATGGAATCCAGTGTTTCCAGAAATTCCATGAGGCGAGGTTTCTGCATCACCTCTAAAAACCTCTCCAGCTGAATTTTTTGCTGAATGAATATTCCTCTACGTTTAATGGGGCGTCCAAACTCATCTAAAGGGTTTATTTCAACCATTATACTTTCCTGATCACCCCTGGTAGGGGCCTTGATTAAAAACACTCCCTCAAGGGACGTGGGAACTCTCTGCCATGGTTTAACATTTTCCAGGGTTTCTTTTATCTTGCTTTTTAGCTGGTTGTCCACTCTAATCACCACCCCTGGATATGTAATACCTTTTATATATAAGTTATGATTAAGGGAATAAAACTTATGAGTTAGATACAAGAAATTAAAGGGATGTAGGAAAAAGATTTAAACATAAAATACGGAAAATATACGGTTAAAACCATATAAAAATTATTTTATTCAAAGTTTTTAAAAAAATAAATAAATTCAATAATAAAATCTAATTAATCAAAAAAAAGGTACTAAAATGCGTATTGTTCACCAAGATGGCAAAAGAGGAATTATAGAGTTATTTCCCGAAACTCTGGATGATCTCTGGCATCTTTCCCACCTCATAGAACCAGGAGACCTGGTCTCATCTAGAACCACCCGCCGTATACAGGACACCACAGGGGAACGCCTGCGCAGTGACCGTGGCATAAAAAAAACATTTTTCATGGGCATAAGAGTTGAAAGCATTAATTTCCATAAGTATACAGGGAAACTCCGGGCAAAAGGTGTTATTGAGAAAGGACCGGAAGATCTGGTTTCACTTGGTTCACATCACACCCTGGATTTGAAGCTTAACAATTCTGTAAAGATACAAAAAGAAAGATGGTCTCGCTGGCACCGAAAACGGATCAAAGAAGCCATAGATGCCTCAAAAATACCAAAAGCACTGGTAGTTGTAATCGAGGATGATAATGCAGATATGGGTATTCTGCGCCAGTACGGGGTGGAATATTACGGGCCAATCATTGGAGGGATATCAGGAAAGAGAATGGTTCAAAAAAACCGCCAACAGGTGATTAATAATTTTTACGAGGAAATTGTAAGTACCATCAAAAAATTCGAAGGAATTGAAGGCATGGTCATTGCGGGACCTGGTTTTGGTAAAAATGATTTCTACCAGTTTATAAGTCAGAAATATCCAGATATTGCCCACATCTCGCGACTGGAAAGCACCGGTGCCGGGGGTAGATCAGGAATCCATGAGGTGCTGCAGAAGGGTATACTGGAGGAGATGGCCACTGAAGGCCGTATAGCTCAAGAAATACGAATGATGGCTCGTGTTCTGGAGGAAATTGGTAAAACTTCCAATCTGGTAACCTACGGGAAAAAAGAAGTTAAAACTGCTGCAGAAGCAGGGGCAGTTAATGAGTTACTGGTTATTGATGAGTTACTCCGGGAACGAGATGTAGAAAAGATCATGGACCTTACTGAGAACCTGGGAGGTAAGGTTATGGTCCTGAGCAGTGAACATGATGGGGGGAAGCAGCTCAGTGCCCTGGGTGGAGTGGCTGCTTTATTAAGGTACGCATTGAAATAATAGACTTGAAAGTAATAATTTTACATTGTAAAAAGAGAGGGCTCTGTTAAAGGATTAGATATTAAAACACGATTTTTAATTTCCTTAATTGAAGCGAGGTTCAATTGGAATGAAAGTCATCAGGGATATAGATAAATGTATTCACTGCGGAATGTGTGAAATGGTCCTCTGTCCTGTAGGAAGTGCCTGGAGAAGTTTAGAGGAAGGTAAGTGCATTGGCTGTGGAGCTTGTGTCATGGCCTGTCCCGAGACTGCCCTTATAACCAGAGAAGATAATTTAATCACTGCGTCTGTTGAAAAAACAGTTTATGTTAATGGTGAAAAAATAAAAACATCGGGCTTTATTAAGGATGCCCTACATGATGCAGGGGTGATAATCAGTGAATTTCCATTCAAAACCTCTGAAAGTAATTTGAAACCAACAAGTACCATGCCCTGCCTTTCAGGAGGTTGCTGGTCATGTGCAGTTAAAGTTAATGGTAAATACGCTCTTTCATGTATCACACCATTATGTGAAGGTATGAAGATTGAATTACTCCACCAGATGCCAGCGTTACGGGTTGTGAGTGGTTTCGGTGCCCATACTGTAGGTGGAGTGGGAACTCCTTACCATCTTAAAAAAAGTGGAAGCCCAATAGAAATAGCCTGTTTCACCCATGGATGTAACCTGCGCTGCCCCCAGTGCCAGAATTATGGTATGGCCTTTACTGCGGGAGGACACCTCATGGAAGCGGAAGAAACTGCCATGATACTCCTTGGACTCCAGAAACAATACCAGGTTGACCGGATAGCAATATCTGGCGGTGAAAGCACCTTAAATCCCCACTGGCTTCTGGAATTAATTAGTAGTATCCGTGATGCAGATAGTGATGTTCACATCCACGTGGACACCAACGGAACGGTACTCACCACTCCCTACATTGACCAACTGGTTAAAGCCGGAATGACAGAATTAGGAGTGGATCTTAAGGGAATTCACAACAGCACCTTCCAGAGGATAACTGGTCTTACTGATACTAAACTGGCAGATAAATACCTTAAAACATCATGGTCTGCGGTGGAATATGTTATTAAAAAATATCATGAGGATTTATTCCTGGGAATTGGCATACCCTATAATCAAGACCTTATCTCCCTGGAAGAAGTGGGGGAAATGGGAAGAAAGATAGTGAATTTGAAGGATGATGTTCAGGTGTGCGTGCTTGATTATCAAGGTGAATTCAGGATGAAAAAACTTATATTACCCTCTTATTCGGAGATGATGGAGGTAAAAGAGATTCTCAATAACACTGGACTTAGAACCGTCATTGCCCAAACTCCTGAAGGACATATGGGTCCCTGAAAATAGCCCACTTCCAATATTGATTATAATCTTAAATTTGATTAAATATGACTAAATTTAAGTTTTCAGGTTTTTAAGGGACCTCCAGACCGATTAATGAAATACCAGACAGATCTACATATTTATCGTAAATATTTTATTATAAGTGATGTTAAATGATTATCATGGATTTAATTTGGTTGGTTGCGATTTTCATTCTCTCGGGGATTTTAACCTTCTTATTTAAGAGCATATTCACTCGTCTGGGAGGTAACCTTTACACATCCATCCGTGGAGGCACCCCTCGTGCTGTAGGTATTGCCCCTTTTATAGTTTTGTTATTGTTCTTCCCAGCTCCAGGAAACTATCTAATGGGATTAATAGGGATCTTTGCATTTTTAGATGATATAATTGGAAGAAAAAGGATTAAAGGACTTCCTTTTGAGTTTGGTCAACTTTCAAGGGGCGTGGGGATGCTTCTAGTTATGGTTGTGGGATATTTCTACTTCGGTCCCGTATCGATCCTCATTGCATTGATGATCCAGCCCATGAACATCGCTGACATGCAACCCGGAACTGCAGCATCCACCGTGATAATAATGAGCATATTAATGGCCATTCTTCTTTATCTTACCACTGGAAATCCCTATTCCGCTGCCCTAATTGTGTTGGCAGCCTGTTTAGGATATGCTCCCCTGGATTATCAGGGCAAGATAATGATGGGAGAAGTGGGGAATCATTCCTTTGGTGTTGGTTTAGGAATATTATACACGTTACTTGGAATCAACGTATCGAATTTTCATAACTGGGGAACTGCAGAAACTTTTCTGGTTGTGCTGGTTCTTTTAATAATCACTTCGTTCACTATA
Organism: Methanobacterium sp. Maddingley MBC34; assembly: GCA_000309865.1. Taxonomy (NCBI): domain Archaea; kingdom Methanobacteriati; phylum Methanobacteriota; class Methanobacteria; order Methanobacteriales; family Methanobacteriaceae; genus Methanobacterium; species Methanobacterium sp. Maddingley MBC34. The sequence continues at coordinate 6,310 of AMGN01000022.1, forward strand.
GCATTCCTGAGACACAAAAATCTTAAGAATTTCCTGGAAAACAACCTTCAAATCCATAATCCAACTTTTGGGGATTTGTTTATGGATGTGTTAACTGGTGGGGGTTTGGGGGATCTTCTTCGTAAAGTCATACTGCGGAACAAAAAACTAACAATAAAAAATAGGTTTTTAATTTTCTTAGGTTTTCGTAGGTTGACTTATAACCCCTATGCCACTTGATTTGCTGCCCAATAAGATTTTTTGAAAAAAACAGACTTTTTTTTGTAAATAATTTTATAAATCAGTAAAAATCCATTAGTTTTTTTGATATAATATAATGCAAAACTAAATATTAGCTTGTTAATGATTTTAAATAGTATTTTTTAATTTACAGCTATTTATTATACTAAAATTCGGTTGAAAAAAATAAGATAAAAAAATAAAAAAATAATTTATATTACTTTTTTCCTCTTTTTAAGGACCATACAGCCAACCCTAAAAACAGAATTGCAAATAGCATTAGAGCCACTAAATCAGGCCATATCTTTTCCAACCCCCATCCTTTAAGCATGACTGCCCTGCAGGCTTCCACAGCATATGTGGGTGGCACCAGATAAGAAAATGGTCTTAACCATTCAGGTATGGCCTGTATAGGCCAGAATACACCAGAAAGGAGGAATGCGGGCAATACCACGAATGGGAAAAATTGTATTGCCTGTTCTGGCCTTTTGGCCATACTGGAGAGTAGTATTCCCAGTGCTTGACAGGTTACTGCCAGAATGGCTACTGCCAGGAATGCCAGGAGCACATTTCCCACCACCACGATGTTAAAGACCATGATGGCTATGGCCAGTAAAAGAGCTACCTGTACAATGCCCAGAGTACCGAAAGTGATGGCATATCCAGTTACAACTTCTCCTTCAGTGACTGGCGTGGCCAGTACTCGTTCCAGTGTACCATTGGACCGTTCGCCCACAAAGGTTATGAGGGTCAGTATGGTGGTGAGGAGGTATACCACGAAAGCCAGGATTCCTGGAACAAAGAAATCAATGAACTCTGCGTCCTGACCATAAATAGGCTCTGAAGTGACTTTTAATGCAGGGTTTACTCCTTCTGCAGTCATGGTATCAGAAAGTGCCTGGTTTACAGTTTTCAGTATGGCATTTTTTATGTTGGTTATACTGTCATCACCCTGAATTATTATCTGCCCACTATCTGGATAGGATGAGTTCTGTGTCTTCAACACTGCATTCCGGGTGAAATTCTCCGGGAATATGATCACCGCTGATGCCTGGCCATCGGTGACCTTTTGACGGGCTTCATCAACGTTATCAAAGTTCTGAATATTTAAAACAGTGGTATCCAGATGGGAAATTATGGTTTCTGAAAGATAGGTGGTGTTACCCAGGGGAGGGGTGAAACCCTGGTCCTGATTGACAATGATAACATTTACACCTTCCACATCACCACTGAAGGCTACTCCAAACACACACATTGCGAATATTGGTGCTAAAAATAACATTGCCAGGCTGCGCTTGTCGTTGGCTACATCCCGAAATACACGTCGGCTAACAGCCATAACACGGTAAAATTTCACAGAACCACCTCCTTCTGATTTTTTTCATCCTGCTGGGAGAACATCAGGAATGCATCTTCCAGGGAATCCCTGCCACTTTCTTTTAGAAGTTCTGCAGGTGTGTTTTCTGCTATGAGGTTTCCTCTTTGCATGAATCCTATACGGTCGCAGTGGCGGGCCTCGTCCATGTAGTGGGTGGTCATAAGGATGGGTACGCCCCTCTCCCGCAGCTGGTTAAAATAGTTCCAGAAGGATACCCGTAGCTGGGGATCCACTCCCACTGTTGGTTCATCCAGGAAGAGGAGTTGGGGCTGGTGGATGAGGGTGCAGGCAAGGGAAAGTCTGTGTTTCATCCCTCCACTGAGATTTTCAGCCATTTCATTCTTCCAGGGAAGAAGATCCACAAATTGCAGGAGTTCATTCTCCCTTTTCTTCATTTCAGTCTTTTTAAGGTTGAAAATTCTCCCATAAAAATTCAGGTTCTGTTCCACAGTTAATCCCGGGTAAATACCGGTTTCCTGAGGCATGTAACCGATCTGAGATGCTATGTCCCCATCAGGAATTTTCACTCCCAGTACCCTGGCATTTCCTGAACTTGGAGTCAGCACACTGCATAACATTTTGATGAGTGTGGTTTTACCCGCACCATTTGGACCTAAAAGACCGTAAATTTCTCCTTTTTTGACTTTTAGATTCATTTTGTTTACCGCAAGGAAATTCCCATATTTCTTGGTTAGTCCCGAGGTTTCAATCGAGTATTCCCCTTCTTGAATCATTATCCCACCTACAAATTACATGTTTTTGATTAATTCATATTTAATCCATTAGAATCATGCACAATCTGTCTGAATTCACAGTAATGATCTTACCATCAGCAAGTTTTTATATGTTTTGTAACTAAGTGAGTATAAAATGAGACAAAAAAATTGTTTGTTATTAAATATAGATTTTCATTGCAGCTCAAATTGAAATGTTAAGTTAAATATGATTTAAACAGGGAATAGTGATTTTATGGTAAGCAGGGAAAGTTTAGATGCCCTGAAAACATTGGGGCTCACCGATTATGAAACACAGACCTACGTGGCACTGAACTCCATCATATCTGGAACAGCAACCGAAATAAGCAGGGTTTCACAGGTTCCCAGGTCCAGAATATATAATATTTTAAAAAACCTGGCAAAAAAAGGTTTTCTGGAGATTGGGAAGGGAAAACCACTGACATTTACAGTGATCCCTCCCCATGAGGTTTTCGAAAAAAGCAGGAATGAAATAAAGAAAAGTATGGATCGGGCAGAGGCAGAGTTAAACATGGTCTACGAGAGCCAGATCCCCAATGTACCAGCTCCAATATGGCTCCTGCATGGTCCGGATAAGATAGTGAATAAAGAGATAGAATTGATATCCCGTGCAAAAGAGTCTCTTTTCATAATGGGAGGGTTGATGTTCCCCAATGAACCATATTTACTCAAAGAAGCACTTCCTAAAGCAACCAAGAAAGGGGTTAACACCCGGATGTTAACTGCACCCACCTGTAAAGTGGATCAGATGGAAATTCCCACCATGAAAATTATGAAGGAAACACCAGTAGAGCTTAAGTTTTTCCCAGTCCCCTACATCAAACTGGTGGTACGGGATAAAGAGGAAATGCTCATAGCATTCTGCAAACTGTCTGGTGAGATGGCCATATCAGAAACTGCCATAGGGATCTGGAACCAGTATGAAGAATTTGTGGAAACAATAACCGGGATTTATGAGTTCATATGGAATATGGACTTCTTCAGCCAGGCTTTCAATCCTAAAACGTCTACGATGTTCAATAAATAGTTATGATACGTGGGGCCCCTCTGAATGGAGATGGAATGAATGAATATGAATAATACAATATGAATTAGTGGATGGTTTTTATAATGACTATACCTTCTTATAGAGTAATAGTCAAAATCTTTAATAGTTTTAATAGTCAAAGTCTTGAAGTCTCTTATCTATTGATTTATGTCCCTTGAAATAATTATAAATAAAAATAAATGGTTTTTTAAATGAAAGCATTATTCATAGTTACAGGAAGAGGAATTGGCGGAGATGCAGTCACCGCCCTTAACATTGCTCGTGCACTTTCAGAGTATGGTGTTGAATGTGAATTTGCATTGGATCACAGTGCACCCGGTTTACTGTTAAAAAAACATAACATGCCCTGGTATAAAATCAGCATCCCCCAGGCAGGAGGCCATGCTGCCACCAAAAAAACTCTGGCCAAAGCCGCTGTCAAAACCTCAAAGGCCGCTGTGGAAGCAGCCCGCCTTATAAGAAAGGTACACCCCAATGTAGTAGTTGGTGTGATCGGAGGGGGAGCTGTGGTAGGGTGTTTAGGGGCTAAAATGGCTAACACTCCATCGGTTGGTATTTTAATCACTCCCACTGATGCTAAAGTGTGCACCAAAATAACCACCACTGTGGCACTTCCGGAATCTAACCTTTTCCAGATGAATTTGGAAAATAAAAACATCCACAAAGCTTATTCACCTGTTGATCCCTCCATAATTATAGGAGATAAGGAAAAGGCATTGAAATTAATGCCAGAAGGGTTTGATGAAAGTCGTCCCACGATTTTATTTTCTTCGGGTTCCACTCTTTTTGAGAAAATGGCACTGGGATCATCATCACTGGCTAAAAGTGGTATTAATGCCAATATCCTGGTGGTTGGAGCTCCACTGGAAGAAAAATATAGAGAATACTTGAAAGAAGAGAATATATTCTATTTAGAGTATATTGACTGGATCCGGGACCTGTATAAAGTGGTGGACCTGGCTGTGCTCACTGATGATGGTATGATGATCCAGGAAGCTATCGCCTGCCAGTTACCAATCATTGCTCTTTTAGGAGTTAAATATGGACGTTACCATAACCTGGCAGCGATTTTTAAGGGAGCAGTCCTGGAAAGTGATCTGGATAACATCACCCAAGTTACCAGTGAAGCATTTAACCACTTGGCCGAGCTTAAGGAAAATGCCCTAAAGTACAGTGAAGATGTTCTGAAAGCTTCGGATAACATAGCCCGTGTGATATATGATAAAATAAAAAAACAATAAATAAAACAAAGGGATGCGAGATTAATCCAATTAGGTATCAATAGTTTTTATTTTAAATATTTGCACTTTTTTAAACTATTTATACCATTTTAACTATATTGTTTAACTCCTTTTTTCTTTCTATTTTCACATATGAGTATTTTTAACCATATTTAGATAAATAATGAAGTAATTTGTAAATAGCATCAGTTGATGGGTGGGTTTCAATAAAATCATCAAAATCTGCGGTTTTATAACCATCCTTAATCATTTTGGCCAGGTAGGGGATGCTGGTGCGGGAGGCAGGGGAAATTGAGGATACTCTGGTTATATCACCGGTTTCAAGGTCGGATGATATTTTGGTGAACCCAGTTTTTCCATCAAGAACATGCCAAAATGATCCTGGGCCTGCAGAACCACGGATACGCACATTAAATTTATCTTCCGATTTCTCAATGCCCGAATCAAGGAAGCTTACTGGGTAATATAATGTTAAAGATTGAGGTATCAGATGGTAGTCCATGGTGGCAGATATATCACAGGCGTTTCTGGCTGCAACCACACCTTCCATACGTGCCACAGGGGTGTTACCCACTGTACCCACCACATCCCCCGCTGCATATATGGAGGGGTTGCTGGTTTTCATCTGTTCATTGACCATGATCTCTCCTTTAGACCCTAATTCAACCAGACCACTACCTATTTCAGAGTTTGGGGTCATACCCGTGGCCAGGAATACTGATCCATCCAGATGACCATTGGAAGTTGATGCACCTTCCGGGCTTATTTCATGTACCTGCACATTTTCCAGAACTTCCACATCAGTGAGGAGATGGTCTACCACATAAGTTTTAATTTCAGGATCGATATTGCTTAAAAATTGATTACGACATAGAATTTTAACTTCACTACCCAGGGATGAGAATATCCCTGCGAATTCTGCGGCAATCACACCGCTTCCTATTATGTTAAGGTTTCGAGGTACCTCTTTAAAATTTAGAACATCCTTATAGGTTAAAGCGTTCTCCACACCAGGAATAGGGGGTATAAGCGGCCGGGAGCCGGTGGTTATTAATAGTTTATCATAGGGATATTTCTTTCCATTTACTTCCACTTCACCCTCTTTAATCTTTGCTTCACCCAGTACTATTTCCGCTCCTGATTGTTGTGTTTCATGTTTTAGGACATTTTCTATTTTCCCGGTGACTTTTTTTATTCCTGCTGCAAGGTGTGAATAATCAATCTGATGTTTTTGGGAGATTATACCCAGTTTTTGATAATTTTTAGAATCTTCATGAAAGCGTATAACATCGTTGAGGCCACAAACCACCATACACCCCTCATGCAGGCAGGTTCCCCCTATATGTTCCTTTTCAATTAGTGTAACTTCTGCTTCCAGTTGTGCTGCTTCCATTGCTGCGCTGCGACCGGCTGGTCCTCCCCCGATAATTACCATTTTCATTTAATATCCCCTTATAATTTTTAATCTTGAAATTTTTTAAACAATTTAATTCCTTAAAGAATTCTTACCAAAAAAATTTGTTGGCCCCAAGATATTTATATGTGATGAGTATCTATTAAAATAACTAAACTTATTCTGGGCATTCTCCGGATAGCCTGGTTTAATACTATTCAATGCATAAGTTAATCTAAATTATTAGAATACCCGTATTGACTCTTTAAATGAATTTTAAAAGGTGAAAATTGTGTGTATAGCAGCACCAGCTCAAATTGTAGAAATTAAAGATAATGTGGCTACTGTGGATTTTGGTGGAGTAAGACAACAGGCTAAACTGGATTTAGTTAGCGATGTTGATGTTGGTCGTTACGTTCTGGTCCATTCAGGATATGCAATAGAAGTTTTATCCGACCAGGAAGCTCAGGAATCTCTGGAAGCATGGGATGAACTTCTGCAGATTTTGGATGAAGAAGACACCGGAAAAGAAAATAATCAATGAAATGAAAAATAATCAATGGAGTGATTTGATTAGAACTTTAAAATCACTTTTTTAACTTAAATTTTTTTAAATTTGCTATATTTATATTTTTAATTTACTAAAAAAGAGTTAATTTACTAAAAAAGACAGTTTTTAATAAATCGACACCCTCTTTACTCCAGGTATGTCCAGAAATTCCTGGATCATTTCTCCTTTAACTGGTTTTTCAGTGATTATGGTTAGTTTAGGATGTTCTTCCAGTTCTGGGTCCCCGGCATGAGCCTGTCTAATGCTTATATCCTCATGAGCTATTAATTGAGTGGCTTTAGCCAGTATACCTGGCGTACCTGCCCGGGCTTCTATTTCCACCACTCCAAACCTTAAATCACTGGCTACATTTTTTAAGAGTGCACCGGCAGGGAATATGTTTCCAAATATTGATGCCAGTTCAGGGTCTTCCATGATTACTTCCACTGTGGCACGGATGGACCTGCGGTCCACACCAGTTCCTCTGGCAAGGGCAACATCACTTATTTCCACATTTCCACAATATATCTTCCCATTTTCACCCACCCTAAGCCCTAACTCAACTATCTTACGAGCTACTCCCATTCTAGCAGGAAATTTCTCGAATTTATGTTTAATACGGTCCCACATAACATAATCACCTGATTAATTTGTACCATTAGTTTAGTTTATTTAAAATCTTTAATTTGAATCCTTTAATTTAAAATCTTGATCATCTAATTGACGTTCTTTTTCAGTTACTCATATTTCATAATATTAATTGAGTTAGACTGTGATCTTTCATTTGACATTGCCCATATAATTAATTTTATGAACATATTTGTACTATAAAGATTTAAATAGTACAATGAAGTATAGGAATGTTAGTGAAAAAATATGGTGACAACATGCAAGGCAGTGAATGTTTTTGGCGAATATAATCTGAAAAATAAGGAAGTTGAAAAGACTAAAATTGACTTTGATGCTCCTTTTGAACTATTTCAAAAAATATACTCTAAATATCCCAGTAGTTTCCTTCTGGAGTCCATGGAAAGTGATAGTGGATTGGCCAGGTACTCAGTTCTGGGATTTGACCCAGTAGCAACCCTCAAAGCCCATGATGGAATCCTGGAAATCAGGAAAGAATATGAAACCGAGGAAATAGAAACCTCAAATCCTTTTAATGAGATAAAAAGTCTCATCGGAAACGGCAGTAGCAGGAAAGGATTCCAGGGAGGGTTGGTGGGATACGTCTCCTATGAGGCAGTGAAGTACTTTGAACCAGTCCCAGTGCAGGAAGGAACATTCCCTGATTATGAATTTGGACTCTTTTTAGATGCTGTGATCTTCGACCGACTCCAGAATAAATGTGAATACATCACACTGGGCAAAAATAGAATAGACCAAATCAAAGAACTTGAAAAGGAAGAATTTGAAGGGGAAAATATGACTTTTCATGAAATAAAACATCATTTCTCCCAAAATAAGTTCGAAAACATGGTTTTGGATACCAAGGAAAGAATTAAAGCAGGTGAAATCTTCCAGGGTGTTATTTCCAATGCCCGAGAATACACGATCAATGGAAATAAACTCTCATTCTATGAAACTCTTCGTAACATCAACCCCTCACCATACATGTATCATCTGAAGCTTGGTGAAAGGGAGATAATTGGATCCAGTCCTGAAATGCTTGTGAGGGTAGAAGGAAGGGATGTTGAGACTTATCCCATAGCCGGAACCCGGACACGAGGCTCAACTCCTGAAGAAGACCTGAAACTGGAAAAAGAACTCTTAAACGATGAAAAGGAAAAAGCAGAACACCTGATGCTAGTTGACCTTGCCCGTAATGATATAGGTAAAGTGAGTGAATTCGGCACAGTTCATGTACCAGAATACATGACTGTGAAAAAATTCTCCCATGTGCAGCACATCGTCTCCAGAGTGAAGGGAAAACTCCAAAAAGACAAAAATGCAGTGGATGCATTTGCCTCCATGTTCCCAGCAGGCACATTAAGCGGAGCCCCCAAAATAAGGGCCATGGAAATAATAGATAAGTTAGAAGGAATACCACGCGGACCCTACGCCGGAGCAGTGGGTTACTTCTCCTTAAATGGAAATGCAGATTTCGCAATTACCATAAGAACCCTGGTCTGTGACGGTGATCACGGAAAAATACAGGCAGGAGCAGGAATAGTCCATGACTCAGTGCCCACCAGCGAGTACCAGGAATGCGAAAACAAAGCCCAGGCACTTTTAAGTGCATTGAAAATGTCAGGTGAAGCTAAATGATTCTAATAATTGATAATTATGATTCTTTCACCTATAACCTCTACCAGCTGGTGGGAGAATTTGAAAAAAACATCCAAGTCTTCAGGAATGATGAAATAACCATAGATGAAATAAAGAAACTTCAACCAGACCGGATCATAATATCTCCAGGCCCTGGAAACCCGGAAAATGAGAGGGATTTCGGTGTTTGCAGAGACACCATCCTGAAAATTGGTCAAGAAATACCAGTATTGGGCGTTTGCCTCGGACATCAAGGAATTTTCACAGCCTTTGGTGGCGAAATCACTCGCACAGAACCAGTTCACGGAAAAAAAAGTCTGATTCATCATCAGAATACTGGTATGTTCCAGGGTGTTAAAAGCCCGCTTCAAGCAGCAAGATATCATTCCCTGGTGTGTAAACGAGAAAGTACTCCCCAATCAGTCGATATACTGGCTGAAACTGATGACGGAATGATAATGGCCATTAAACACCATGATTATCCCATATTCGGCCTTCAGTTCCATCCAGAGTCCATTGGAACTGGTGATGGTAGGAGGATCATGAAAAATTTCCTGGAGATGGAATTTTCATGAAATTCACTGATATAATCCGAGAAAGGGAAAGGTTGCTGGAAATAAGGAAGAAATACCAGCCCCTGGCTGAACTGAAAGAAAACATTAAACGAGTAAAGCTTAGAACAGATTTTAAGAAATCCCTGCGTAAAGATGAAGATGTTTCCATTATCTGCGAGTACAAACCAGCATCACCATCCCTGGGTGAAATCAGCCAGCTCACAGTGGGTGATGTGGTGCCCCTGTTTGAGGAAGGAGGAGCCAGTGCAGTCAGCGTACTGACTGAAGAATCATTTTTCAAAAGCAACATTGACAATCTGAAACTGGCCTGTAAAATAACCAGACTTCCACTTCTGCGTAAAGATTTCATCATGGACCCCTATCAGATCTATGAAGCCCGAGCCTATGGTGCAAGTGCGGTTCTTTTAATGGCCGATATATATCCAGATCTGGGGGAAGGGATTGAAATATGTAACTACCTTGATATGGATGCTCTGGTTGAATGTAAAAATCAGAAAGAAATAGAAACAGCCGTCAAAGCTGGAGCAGAAGTAATAGGAATAAACAATAGGGACTTCAACGATTTTAAGATTGATCTGGGAAGAACCGAGAAGATGGCCAGTTACGTGCCATCGAATATCACCCTGGTTTCAGAAAGTGGGGTTCAAACCCCTGAAGATGTGCATTTCCTATCTGAATTGGGAGTAGATGCTCTTCTGGTGGGAAGCAGCATCATGAAATCTTCCAATATCCTAGAAAAGGTTAACAGTCTGGTACTAGCCGGGAAAAATTCCAAAACCGGAAGATCAAAGGGACAACGTTAAAGATAGGAAAGGTTAAGGATATGAACATTAAAATCTGCGGAATACGTCGAAAAGAAGACCTATTAACCTGTGAAAGGGCTGGTTCAGATTTAGTGGGATTTATCAACATCAAAAGATCCAAGAGAATGGTTGAAATTGAAGAAATAATAAATTTAACCTCATTTATGAAGGACAAAAAGAAGGCGGTGCTTGTAATTGAGCCCGAAAATATGGCGGATGCTAAAGAAAGAATAGGAAAAACAGGCCTGAGGAATATACAACTCCATTCCCTCTCAGCTGATGAAATAGATAAGTTGAAAAAAGATTATCAACTGAACAGCGCAACTGAGGAAGATCAGCAAGTTAGGGAAACCCATCTGATTAAAGATAATCCCGGTGATTTAACAATTACCCGGGCCCTGGGACTATCAGAAATAATGTATCCTGAAAAAATTAAGGAAATTCAGGATTTCGCCAGTGTCTGCGATTATCTCCTTTTTGATTATGAAATTAATGGGAAAACCGGTGGAACTGGAAGGCAGATCCCCCTCAAAACAGCAATTGAAGCTGCAAAAATTGCAAAAAATGGTAACCCTGATTTAAAACTATTCCTCGCCGGAGGAATGGAGAAAAAAAGGATCAAAGAGGAATTTGAAACCATTGAAAAATTCTTTGACTATGTGGATGTTAACTCTGGAGTGGAAGATGAACCCGGAGTTAAAAACACCAATAAAATAAATGAATTAATGAAAATTAAGGAATTATAACGAGATATAACTAATCAAACTTTAAATAAAACGTTGAAATGATTAAAAAATGGAACGAATTGAATAATACATTGTATGAATATTGCAATGAAGTAAGAATAGAATATTGAAGTAAAAATAGGACATTGAACTGAGACATTGACCTAATATTACAAATAATAAGGTGATTTGATGATAACCCATGGAAAATTTGGTAAATACGGAGGAATATTCGTCCCAGAACTTCTTATACCTGCTCTTGAGGAGCTGGAGGAAGCATTCCTAAAATACAAGGATGATGAAAAATTTAACCAGGAACTTGATTACTACTTAAAAGAATTCGCAGGCCGACCCACTGCCCTCTATTATGCCCGAAATCTTTCAGAAAAATTAGGATGCAAGATATACCTTAAAAGGGAAGACATGCTCCACACCGGAGCTCATAAAATAAATAACACATTAGGACAGGGATTACTGGCCAAATATATGGGCAAAACACGGATAATAGCGGAGACCGGAGCAGGACAGCATGGTATTGCCACTGCAGTTGTCGGGGCTCTTTTTGGCATGCCAGTGGATGTTTACATGGGATCAGAAGATGTGGAAAGACAAAAATTAAATGTATTCAGAATGGAGCTTTCCGGAACTCGAGTTTTACCGGTTGAAACTGGTTCACGCACCCTTAAAGATGCCATAAACGATGCCTTCCGGGACTGGGTGTCCAGTGTGGAGAACACCCACTATCTCATCGGATCTACCATGGGACCCCATCCATACCCCACCATGGTGAAACACTTCCAGAGCATCATAGGCAGGGAAACCAGGAAAGAAATCCTCAAAAAAGAAGGTAAACTTCCTGATGCAATTATAGCCTGTGTTGGAGGAGGAAGTAATTCCATGGGAATATTCTCCGGATTCATGGATGATGAGGAAGTGGAACTTATTGGAGTTGAAGGAGGAGGAGACGGAGTCGAAACCGATAACACTGGAGCAACCCTGTGTAAAGGTACCGAAGGAATACTACACGGATCATTCTCATTTGTACTTCAAAATGATGATGGGCAAATCAATGAAGCCCATTCTGTATCTGCGGGTCTTGATTATCCGGGAGTGGGACCAGAACATGCTTATCTCCAGACTACTGGAAGAGCCAAATACGTGGCCATAAACGATGAAGAAGCCCTCCGTGGTTTTGAACTACTCTCCAAATATGAAGGTATTATTCCTGCACTTGAAAGTTCCCATGCCATTGCTTACATGGAGAAGTATGCTAAGATGCCTGAAAATAAGGGTAAAACCATTGTGGTTAACCTTTCCGGACGGGGAGACAAGGATATGTTTTTGGTTGCCCGGGAAATGGGGGTGGAAGTATGAGTGCCCCTGATTTAAAAGTGGAAAGTTACCAGAAAATGTTTGCAATGGTTAAATCTAAAAATGAAGGGGCTTTCATCCCATTTGTGGTTGCAGGAGATCCTGATTTTGACACTTCCCTGGAAATTGTGAAAACCTTCGTTGAAAATGGTGCTGATGCCCTAGAAATCGGGTTCGCATTTAGTGACCCGGTTGCAGATGGCCCCACAGTCCAGGAAGCAGATTTAAGAGCACTCAAAGCAGGTATGACCACTAAGCGAGGATTTGAATTTATCAAAAAGATCAGAGAATTCACCCCCATACCCATTGGCCTCCTGGTTTACTACAACCTCATCTATCAAATGGGTTTAGATGAATTTTACCAGGCCGCCAGGGAAAATGGGGTTAATGCCGTTCTTGCAGCTGATCTACCACCTGAAGAAGCTCATGATGCAGTGGCTGCTTCCCATAAATATGGAATTCAGCAGATTTTCATGGCTGCCCAGACCACCAGCAATGAAAGGTTACAGAAGATTTCCAAGCTTTGTGAGGGATTCCTGTATGTGGTGGCAGTTATGGGAGTCACCGGTGCCAGGGGTGACCTGGAAATAAGCACTGTGGAATTAATAGAACGGGTGAAAGAACATACCAATCTTCCCCTGTGTGTAGGTTTTGGTATTTCCAAACCAGAACACGTACAGAACGTTATTAAAACCGGTGGTGATGGTGCCATTGTAGCCAGTGCCATATTAAATATAATTCAGGAAAATCTCCAGGATAAGGAGATTATGAAAGAAAAAATAGGAACATTCTGCAGACAACTTAAAGAAGCAACCCATAAAGGAAATGGAATATCTGATTAGATTTGCAGGGTCAGTGTGAAAGATGATTTATAACTGTTTAAAAAAAGTTGTAACCAGGGAAGATCTAAGCGAAGAGGAAGCTTATGAGTGTATGATAAAAATGATGAGTGGTCAGTCCAGTGATGTGGAGATGGCTGCATTTTTATCGGCACTGGCCACTAAAGGTGAAGTTGTTGATGAGATAACCGGATTTGTTAAGGCCATGCGTGAGTTTTCCATCAAAGTGGCCCCCCGGTTAGATGAACCTCTGATTGATACCTGTGGTACTGGAGGGGATAGCTTTAAAACATTTAATATCAGCACCATTGCCACTATAATCGCAGCGGCATCTGGTGTGCCCATTGCCAAACATGGAAACCGTGCCATAAGCAGTAAATGTGGTGGAGCTGATATTTTAGAGGCCATGGGAGTGAATATAAATTGTGATGCATCTGGTGTGGAGTTTTGCCTGGAAAATGCAGGGATAGGATTCATGTTCGCCCCTAACTTTCATCCCGCCATGAAACAAGTTATGCCCGTACGGAGAAAACTGGGGATTCGTACAGTTTTCAACATTTTAGGGCCATTAACTTCACCGGCCAGTGCAGATATTCATCTTATGGGTGTTTTCCATCCAGACTATGTGGAGTTGATTGCCCAGGTCCTCAAGAATTTAGGGGTTAAAAAGGCCATGGTAATGCATGGTTTTGATAGTGATGGTAACCCTGCCCTGGATGAAATTTCAATTATTGGTAAAACCACCGCTGCCATTCTGGATAATGGTGAAATAGAAGTTGTTCAACTTTATCCTGAAGATTTTGGGCTTCACACGGTTGATGAAGATTTGATCCGGGCTCAGGATACTCTAAAGGAAAATCTGGAAATTGCATTGGAAGTTCTGGAGGGAAAAATGGAAAATCCTGCTCAGAAGGCCAGGATGGATATCTGTCTGGCCAATGCAGGGGCTATTCTTTTCCTGGTAGGCAAGGCCCGTGACCTTAAAGAGGGAGTGGATTTAGCCAGAGAAAATATCCAGAAGGGATATGCCCTGGAAAAACTGCAGGAGTTCAAGAGAGTTAGCAATGATTCAGATCAATCTCAGATAACAAATCTCAACAGTAGTCTATTAAAATAAAAAAATAAAGAAAAGGATTTGAGAAAAAAGATTTTAGAGAATTTTACTGGATTTTCTGATTACCGATCCTGATGGCATTGAGTATAACCGCCAGGCTAAGACCCATATCTCCAATTCCCACAGCCATCCACAGTGTTACCAAACCCAGTACTGCCATGATGGCAAAGGAACTTTTAACCAGTATAGAAAGTGCAACGTTCTGTTGCACCACCCCCATTGTCTTCCGGCTCAGCTTTAAAAGGTACTCCAATTTGGACAGATCATCGTGCATCAGGGCCACATCTGCACTTTCAATGGCCACATCTGAACCAGCTGCACCCATGGCAATTCCTATATTGGCCCTTGCCAGGGCAGGTGCATCGTTAACACCATCACCCACCATGGCCACATGCCCGTGGTGCTCAACCAGTTCATCTATTTTTTCAACCTTATTCTCTGGCAGGAGACTGTGGTAGTATTCATCCAGACCTAAGTGGGATGCTACCCTCCGGGCAGTGCCCTCATTATCGCCAGTGAGCATTACCGTCCTGATACCATTCTTTTTAAGGAATTTGACAGTTTCTAGGGCATCATCCCTGATGCGATCGATTAACACCATTAAACCCAGAACCTCCTGTTTGGTTCCCAGCAAGATGGTGGTTTTACCTTCAGTCTCATATCCACTTATTTTCTCCAGAATATCATTATCCTGAGATTCCCTTTCATTTATAATACCTAAATTTTTAAAGAGGGTTTTATTTCCCACATAGAATGTGTTTCCCCTGATCTCACCCTTTAAACCGGTCCCGGTGATGGATTTGAAGTTATGAACCTCTTCCAGTTTTAAACCTTCATCTGTTGCCTTTTGGAGTATGGCTTTGGCCAGGGGGTGTTTGGAATGTGATTCCAGGGAAGCAGTTAATTGTAAAATATCTTCTCGGGAATTATCATTGAAGTTGATGATGTTTGCCACTTCCAGGCGGCCTTCGGTTAAGGTTCCTGTTTTATCAAAAACCATTGCCTTCACGTTCTTCATTTCCTCCACGTATTCTCCTCCTTTTATTAGAACACCGTTTTTGGTGGCGGAGGTGATCCCGGAGACCATGGAGACTGGGGTGGATATTGCCAGTGCACATGGACATGATACCACCAGTAAAACCAGGGCCCGGTAGAACCATTCATCAAAAGACATGTTCAGGAAGAATGGAGGGATCAATGCCACCAATACCGCGGCAAGAATAACTGTGGGAGTGTAATAGGTGGCAAATCTGTCAATGAATGCTTCTGTTTTTGATTTTTTATTTTTAGACTGGCGAACCAGTTCTATTATTCTGGATATGATGGTTTCATCTGACTTTCGGGTTACCCTTATTTCCAGGTAACCTTCGGTGTTGATTGAACCTGCAAAGACCTCATCACCCTCTTTTTTGGTGACTGGCATACTTTCCCCGGTTATGGGAGATTGATCCACTGCCGATACCCCCTTGACCACCAATCCGTCAAGAGGTACCTTGTCACCAGGACGAATCACAACTTTCTCATCCAACTTCACGTCATGAGTATGAATTTCAAGTTCCTGGCCATTTCTAATGACATATGCAGTTTCAGGTGCCAGTTTAAGGAGGGCTGCTATTGAGCTGCGTGCTCTTTCACTGGCATAGTCCTCCAGAAACTCAGCCACATAGAACAGAAACATCACTGCAGCACCCTCTTCACCGTGACCAATCAAAAATGCGCCAGCAGCAGCAATGGTTATGAGCAGGTTCATGTTGAAACGGAACTTCAACAAACCTTTAAATGCCCCCATAATTATTTCAAAGCCAGCCACTGCCACCACAGCCAGGAAAGCCACCTCGGCAAGAAGTCCCTGGTTCAGGAATTTTTCAAGGATTATACCCATTGCAAAAATAACTGCAGAAGTAATGATGATTAATATGGGTTTATGCTTCCAAGTGGGCTGTTTTTCCTCGAATAGGTCGCCTCCACAGCAGGTGCAGGTGTCTGGAGAATCTAGGTCTTCTGTACATTGCTGATGGTTATGTTGATGGTCTTTTGACATAGGAAATTCCTCTATTTTATTTGAAATTATAACAAACACATTTTATTACCAAACAAATTCTTCTTAGAAAATATGTTCATATGAATAGGTTTTCAATTGAACATATAAATGTTGGGATTGAAGGCCATCTAACATCAACCAAAAATATTAATGTGAGGTGGATTTAATTTCAATGTGCATGCCGGGATAGTCTAGTCAGGTAAGGCGTAGGATTCGAAATCCTATGAGCGATGCTCACCCTGGGTTCAAATCCCAGTCCCGGCGCTGGATTAACTTTAGAATATATTTATTAAATTAAGTTTTTTTAAATACGTGTCCTGAAAAAGGTTTTTTATTGATGAAATCGCCATTTAACCATAATATTAATATACAATAAATAAATAATAATTGTAGTTCAATAGCCTGTGCTATTAAAAACAAACACAGCAATTTATTTAATGGAATAAAAAGGTTTAAAAAGGCCACTTAAGTCCCTGTTCATTGATAATTAATATTGGTTCAGATAAAATGGATAGAATAACTTTCTTAGACAATGCCCATCAAGGAAAAAACAACTGGTGGAGATATATTCTGACCAGTGCTGCAGCATGGATAGGACCATTCATACTGATTTTAATAGTCTTAATTCCATTTATCATCCTGAGTCATCCAGTGAAAATGAATATAGGCCCCGATGAAGTGGTAAATACTATAAATCCCTTAATTTTACTGATAATGCTCGGGGTTTATTACACCCTATCTTTTGTACTTTTTTATTTTTGTTCGCGTTTTATCCATGGTAAAACACTTATGAACCTGATTAGCACTGTTTCAAAGTTTAACTGGAAGAATATGTTAAAGGGAGCTAGTCTCTGGTCCATTATCATAGGGTTTTCCTTAGTGGTGGATGTGCTTATAAATCCCTCCTCAGTTAAGCTATCATTGGACCTGCCATTTCTTACCCTGTTAATGATGAGCGTGATCATCTTCTCCATACAGGCCTCCTTCGAAGAAATATTCTTCCGAGGATATCTCATGCAGGGAATAGGACTCTTAACCAGGAAACCCTTCATACCCCTCTTTTTGACTTCGGCTATTTTCGCCATTGGACATTTCTGGAACGGGAACAGTATTATAACTGGAATCGGAGCAGTAGTTAATATGTTCATCTTGGGAATGGTACTGGGCATCACCACCTTAGGAGAAAACGGTCTAGAAACAGCTATTGGTGCTCATATTGCTAATAATATCCTGGTTACAAGCATGGTAGGAGGTATTGATATCATCAGTGATCTGCCATCTATGTTAACCTTTGGAGGAGGATTATCATTTGGTGTTCCCTATTTTATTTTACCATTCATTCTATTAACCATTGTATTCTGGAAAAAAAGCGACAAATTGTCATTGATATTCAAAACACAGGATAGATTAAATGAAAATCATCAAAACCCCACTGAAATTCAGTGTGTTAACTGTAAAACCACCAATCCAGGAATAGCAGTTTACTGTGCCGAATGCGGAGAGAATGTAGTCGCAAAATATGCATCCACCTCCAGAAAGCTGGTAGCTTTCTTAATCGACATTGCACTTCTAATGGTGATATCCGGAGTTTTACTGGCAATTATGCTTGTAATAATTTTCATAAACCCTAAAAGCGATACATTCCGCCCAGAGTTAATTTCTGGAATCTGGATAATTCTAACAACCATCACAATTTTTGCTTACTTCGTTTTAATGGAAAAGAATGGTGAAACAATAGGTAAAATGGCCATGAAATTGAGAGTTGTTGATGAATACACCCAAAAACCCATTAAATATCGTCAGAGCATTGTAAGGAACCTTTTTTTAGTTGCAGATCTCATTCCGTTTATTATACCTGGTTTGTTAGGTATTATAGTTAGCGCGAAGTCTGATAAAAAACAGAGAATTGGAGATATGGTTGCGGGAACCATTATCATAAGAGATTGATTATATCCTTTTCAATAAGATTTATTGTATTTTAATGAATTTTAGTGAAAAATTAATTTAGTACTACTTTTCCATCCTCAAAAACCTGGAATTAATCGCCACAATTATGGTGCTGGCAGACATCAGCACTGCCCCCATGGCAGGGGTTAAAATAATTCCATAAGCCGATAAAACACCAGCTGCTAAAGGTATGGCGAATATATTGTAACCTGCACCCCAGGCCAGGTTCTCCACCATTTTCCGGTAGGTGGAACGGGCCAGTTTAATTATGTAAAGGGCATCCAGGGGGTTGCTCCGGACCAGGATTATGTCCGCTGTTTCGATGGCCACATCAGTCCCGGCCCCGATGGCAATTCCCACATCTGCCTGAGCAAGAGCAGGGGCATCATTGATACCATCACCAGTCATGGCCACAACCAAGCCCATTTCTTGTATTTCCATTACTTTACGGGCCTTATCCTGAGGGAGGACCTCAGCGAAATACTGATCCAGACCCACTTCTCTGGACACCCATTCTGCCACTTCCTTTTTATCTCCAGTTATCATGAGGCACTTAATACCCATTTCCTTAAACCTGGCCACAGTCTCCCTGGACTCAGGACGAACAATGTCTGCCAGGGCGATGGCACCCTTCACCTGGCCCTCAATAATTACATAAACTGTAGTTTTCCCTTCTGATATTAATTCATCAATTCTTTCATCATCCAAATCAAAGCCCAATTCTTTCAAATATCCTGAACTAACCACCTTCACAGTTTTACCCTCAACTCTTCCTTCTACACCTTTTCCAGGAATTGATTTGAAAGTCTCCACTGATAAATGATCTTTTGACTCTGCAGCCACACCTTTTGCAATGGGATGTTCTGAATAGGCCTCCAGGGATGAAGCATATTTTAAAATTGCTTTGTTATCAAATGTTTCATCAAATGGAATGACATCAGTCACTCCAAACTCCCCCTTGGTTAATGTACCAGTTTTATCAAAAATAATAGCATTTATGTTCCGTGCTTTCTCAAAAGAAGTTCTATTTATTATTAATAGACCATTACTAGCTGATAGTGCTGTTGAAACAGCCACCACTAGCGGTATGGCCAGTCCCAGTGCATGCGGACAGGTGGTTACCATTACCGTCACCGCCCGCTCGAGAGAAAAAGCCAGATCCTGTGCAGTGACTATCATCCAGACAACCAGAGTTATAAAACCTCCAGTAAGGGCTATTATTGTCAAATACATGGCAAAACGATCTGCCAAGTTCTGTGTTTTGGATTGGCTAGCCTGGGCTTCTTCTACCAGATTTATCACTTGAGACAAGAAAGAATCCTTACCTGTTTTCAGGATTTCTACTTGGATAGAGCCATCTCCATTTATTGATCCTGCTATAACCTCACTTTCAATCTTTTTATACACTGGCTCTGACTCACCAGTGAGCATGGATTCATCTATGTTAGTTTCACCATGCATAATCTGTCCATCAGCAGGAACTTTCTCACCAGGTTTAACCAGTAGTTGATCTCCTACTTCCAGTTCTTCCAGTGGAACCTCCATGATCTCACCATCATGCATTATTTTATGGGCAGATGAGGGTAGGAGTTTTACCAGTTCTTCCAGGGCTCTGGAGGCCCCCATGACTGATCGCATCTCCAGCCAGTGCCCCAAAAGCATGATATCAATTAAAGTGACCAGTTCCAGGAAGAATATCTCACCCTTAAGTCCGAAAACTACAGCACTGCTGTAAATATAGGCAGTAGTTATGGCTACCGCCACTAGAGTCATCATCCCTGGCATTCGTGACTTGGACTCATTGTAGATTCCCTTAAAGAAGGGATAACCACCGTAAAAGAATATAATTGACGACAAAAAGAAAAGGATGTAAATATCACCAGTAAACGCCAAATATTGATTGATACCTAAAAAATGCTGTATATGTGGTGTTAAAAAAATTACAGGGATTGTTAGAATTAAACAAATCACGAAACGCCTCTTGTAGTCGGCGATCATATGGTGGTGGCCATGTCCGTCGGGTTTCTTTTTTATCTCGTGTCCCATTTCATGGTCCGGATGGGAATGTTCCATTCTAGTTCCCCCCAAAATCCTTAAAATCAATGATAATTATTTTGTAGCTACTGATTAAAACAATTTTGAGATATTTTTAATCATATATACACAAAGTTTATATACTAGTTCAAACTCTTTAGGTAATATATTACCTAAACATGTAATATATTACCTATTGGGGTTGGAAAAAAATGAACAAAAAAATAATTTATACAAACTCAATTGCTATTGCCATTCTGGCATTAATAGCAACTTTAGCGGGATTATTCTGGAAAGGACTTTACCAGCATGACACAATCTCTGGCGCAGCTCAAATGATGGGCCAAGATTTAGTTACACTGGTAATCTGTATTCCACTGTTAATTGGAACATTATACTTAATCAAAAAAGATTCACTACCCGGACGATTGATCTGGATGGGAATCATATTTTACTTCCTGTATTCATATGCATCAATGGCTTTCCTTACATCATATAATCAACTATTCCTGGTCTATGTGGCCATATTTTCCATATCACTGTATACCCTCTTGGGAGAACTATTATCTCTTGACACCAAAAGTATCAAGAAAAGTTTCTCCCCCGGATCTATCAATAAAATTGCCGCAGTATTTTTGGTAATTATTGGGTTAATGCTTGCGGGAATGTGGCTTAAAATGATTATTGGTTCATTATTAACCGGTATTGTACCTTCTTCACTTGAAACTTACACTACACTGGTAATTCAAGCTTTAGATTTAGGAGTTGTTGTTCCTGCTGCAGTAATTACAGGAGTACTTCTATTCAAAGGCAAAGAATGGGGATATGCACTTGCTTCCATATTCTTGATAAAAGTGTCTTTACTGGGAACTGCAATACTTTCCATGATCTATTTCATGGCACAAAATGGAGTGAATATTGAATTAGGGCAGGCTATATTCTTTATAATTGTCACCGCCCTTGGAATAATAATTTCAGTAGCATTCTATGCTCAGATAAAAGGCTCCAAAAATGGAAATAAATATGTTGAACTCAATAAAAGCAATAAAGAAACAATCGGGTAAAATAATGAAGGATTCAAATGAAATTAAGGAAGAATACAATTCGGAAAGGTTGGAGATGGAAAAATACATTCTGGTAGTCTTATTCCTTATTCAGCAACGATGGGGATATATTATCAATAAAGACCTTGCTGATGATCAGATAACCACTAAACAATGGTTAATGATGATCGTGATGGTTAGTGCCTTCCAAAATCCTCCTTCCATGCAGGAAGTGGCTGATGCCATGAGCACCACCCACCAGAACGTCAAACAACTGGCTACTCGTCTGGAAGCTAGAGGATTTTTGAAAATAGAACGAGACCCTGAGAATAAGCGTATTCACCGTTTGAAGGTCACTGCAGAATGTCTTGAATACTGGGATAAGAGAACTCCAGAAGATGCCAAATCCGTAGTCTCATTATTCCAGGGACTGGAAGATATTGATATAAAAAATTTATTTGAAATAATGGGAAAACTGGAAAAAACATCCAGTGAATTGTATAGGAAAGCTAAAAAATAAGGAGTCAATATTCATGAAAGCATTAGTTGTATACGGAACCAGATACGGCACAGCTGCTGAGATAGCTGAAGAAATAGCTCGCGTTATAAAAGAAGAAGGAGTTGAAGTTGATTTAGTAGACGCCCGTGGCATGAAAGATTGTGACATCTCCCCCTATGATCTGGTAGTGGTGGGAAGTGGGATAAAAATGGGTAAATGGACCAAAAAATCCCTTAAATTCCTTCAAAATAATAAATCTAGCCTTGCTGAGAAAAAAGTTGCCATATTTGTCAGTTGTGGTGCTGCCAATGAAGAGGATAGCCGAACTGAAGGTCAGGAGAAATACCTGGACGAAGTGGCAGCCAAGAACTTAGTAAACCAACCCGTAGCAACTGGACTTTTTGGCAGTGTTTACGATCCTGATGCCAAACATGGAATAGTCTTTAACCTCACCAACAGATTTATTAAAAAAGATTTGGAAAAAAAGGGACTGGATATTACTAAACGCCATGATTACCGTGATTGGGAAGGTATACGTACCTGGGCTCGTGATCTTGCAGGATCTATTAAAAAATGAAAGATGATAATTTACTAGAAACTTAGATCGGCACTTCTCCAAGATATAGTGGTTGCATGTTTTTTTCCCTCTGATACTTTCTTCATTCATCTTGTGAAAAGGTCAGTTCTTGTGAAAAGGTCCGTGCAAGTTAAGTTTATAACTTAAAAAAGGTTTATAAACCTTATATGCATTTATAAACCCTCTGATCTGCGCATAAAGAAGAATAAACGAGTCAGGACAGATGTTAAACAGATTAATATTAGCAATATACTTAAAACTTGTCTTATAATTGTTTCAGGGAGTATTATGGAGATGAATATCATTAACATAAGATAAGCTCCCAGATATTTTCCTATTGGATCGTAAACTGGTTTCTCGAGGCCGGATGTGGCCACGAAAAGCAAGAACATGGTAATGATCAAGACAAGGATCAGGGGATCATACCACCCCTGGATAATATAGGCCAAAAAACAAATTATGATAAATACAAAATCCGCAGTCACATCAAGATATGCTCCCCTATCCGATGATGTGCCCATTTTTCTAGCTATATGACCATCTAATGCATCTGTAACACCCGATAAAACTAGTATGATTAGGGATACTAGAAATAAATCATTTAAAAATCCATAAAAAAAGAGAGGACCGCCTATGAATCTGATAGATGTTAATCCATTGGGGATATGGGATTTATATGACATTTATATGTCCTCCAAAATAGAATAAAAAAGATAAATTGTCATTGGTTTTTACTCAAACTTTAAACCATTGACTGATAACTTCTATTACTTCTTCACTGACATGATCTTCTACTCCATATTCTTGAGGAGTTGATTTACCCTCTCCTTCAATGAAGAGATGGTTTAAACTGGGAAAAATCTGGAAAACCGCATTATTTCTGGATTTAAGCTCGTCTTTCCACACTTGGAAATCTTTGGTAGGTGAAACCTGATAATCACGTCCCCCCTGTAAAATCAACATTGGCATTAAAAGGTTTTTCAGGATTTCTTTAGTCGGATGGCTGTGTAAATCCCGGAAATAGGTGGCTGAGATGCCTAAAGGTAGGTCTTTGGATGGAACTTCATCAGAAAGTTCCAGGCGCTTTACACGGGCTACTTTAACTTTCAAAGATTCTAATGTGGCCTTCTGTTCATCAGTCATAGATCCAGCCAGACTGTAAAGGTAGGTAAATTGTTCTAAGATAGTATCTTCCAGTGGGCGGATAATTCCAGCCATTATAATCAGTCCTGCCAGATCTGGATCCTGCTGACTGATACGAGGGGCAACAGACGCACCTAAACTATGACCCAATAAGAAAACACGACCAGAATCTATTTCAGGCATCTCACGCATTAAGTTCACTGCCAGTAGGGCATCTTCAATGACTTCTTCTTTGACTGTCATCTTCACAACCAGATCTTGAGTAAACTCTGAAGCATGTGTAAAAGTTCGTTTATCATATCTTAACACTGCAATTCCCTTCGAAGCTAGGCCCCATGCCAGATCACGGAATATTTTGTTGGGACCAATGGTTTCATCCCGATCATTGGGGCCGGAACCATGAACCAACACCACACCTGGAAACAGTTCACTATTACTGGAAGAAGCATTCGGGATTGTAAGGGTACCTGGCACTGCCCATTTACCATTTCCAATGGTTAATTCAACCTCTCTGAAACTGGAAGTATCCACATATTCAGGGGGATTATACTCAGTCTTGGAGGGTATTAAACTCAATCCACTGATATGGCCATGACTGTTAAAAACCAACTGAATATCAATGGCAGCCAGTTCAAACTGACATCTGACACTGACAATCCGATGACCTTCCATTTCAGCAGTTTGCAACACACCCATCTGGATTAAATCGCCTGCTGGCAGAGTTACACGTTGCCATGACTTTTTTAACTCAGATTCAGGAAAAGCAGTTTTCATCTGGTCATCAAACTGGCTGGCTGCCTTATCATAATTTTTCTGTAACAATTGGGATACAAATCTCTCTGATAATGCCTTTAGATTCTCAAAATTTAAAGAACTCATAAAAATCACTGTATTACTTAAGATTCTCATTGTAAATTATTATATCGGATATAACCTAAAATGTGCACCGAATTGAGATAGGATTTAATCATTTTTCGCTTTAATCATTTTCGCCCCACGTAAATCCCATATCCAAAGTAACGATTGAATCCTCGAGGAATATGCAGGGCTTCCCATGCAAGGCTGTGGACTGATCTGCGGTATTCAGGTTCTTTAAAATACAGTTTGAAGAATCTACCCCATATTCTGAAAAAATCCATGCTTTGCAGTTCAAGATCACTTCTTACCTGTTTCCACTGGCTCAATGCATGTGTTGAGACCTTAACATCCTTAAACCCAGCTTTATCAATGGAATATAACCAGCCTTCCTTTGTCTCGGCCACGAGCCCCATAACCCTCCGACAGTACCCCTCCAGCCCAGGAAATGGATCCAAAATCCAGGTTACTTCATTAAGACCAACATATCCTCCACTTTTTAGCACACGGTAATACTCACAGATGGACCTGTTTTTATCAGTGAATCCAGTTACGGATTCTGATATAACCACATCAAATGTGCATTCTGGAAAATCTAGTTTCTCCGCATCCCCCACTTGAAATTCAACTCCCCTGTCCTGTAGTTCCAGTTTCTCCTGGGCCCTTAGAACCATATCTTCAGATATATCTATCCCCAATACCCTGCAACCTGTCATTTTATGAATCTTTATGGCAGATACTCCGTTTCCTGAACCCACAATCAGCACGTAATCTTTATTATCAACTCCACACATTTTCAGGAGTTTTCTGGTGGCTTCCATTCCACCCATGTGTTTGGTTATGCCAATTTTGGCCTGTATTTCAAAATATCCGTACATATTGAGGTTCCAGGATGGTTATGTATTATGTCGGTTCATATATATCGGTGTCAGAGTAATTAATTTTGATCAAAGAAAGGTGATAATATGGTAAACAATCCAGAATGGTATTATAATGAAACTCCGGCAGGAATAGATTATTTAGATCCAGAAATAGCCAGGGAATATGATACTGAACATCAAAAATTCAGAAACTTTGAGGAGGAATCAAAGGCCATTATTCAGACATTAGGAATTACACCAGAGGATACTGTACTGGATTTTGGTTGTGGAACTGGTGGAATTGCATTAAATCTAGCAAAATATTGCAGGAAAGTTATTGGTGTGGATATTTCAAGAGAAATGCTGGATATCCTCGAAGAAAAAGCTAAGGAACAAAATATTACCAATTTTGAAACTCATTGTGCAGGATTTTTAACCTACAATCATGATAAGTCCCAGAAAGTAGATAAAATCGTTTCCATGGTTGCACTTCATCATCTCCCTGATTTCTGGAAATCAGTGGCACTCCTTAAAATGGCCGAAATTTTAAAAACAGGTGGAAAACTCTATCTTTTCGATGTTGTATTCACCTTCAATATTCAGGATCATCAAAAGGCCCTTGGAAAGATGATAAAAGAGATGAGGGATGCAGTGGGTGATAACATGGCCTATGAAACAGAGATTCATATCCGTGATGAATTCAGTACCTATGACTGGATAATGGAAGGGTTGCTGGTGAAAGCAGGATTTTCAATTGATTCTGTGGAAGTTAACGCCGATAATTTTAGGGGTTATATCTGTTCGAAAAGAATGGAGTGAGTAAAATGCCAGATGAAAGTTTAGTTAGTTACTGTGGGCTTTACTGTGGTGACTGCCATGGATACACCGGTTCTATTGCAGATTTAGCCAGAGATCTGCGAAAGGAATTAAGAAAGAACAAATTTGATGAAGTGGCAAAGGTTATTCCTTTTAAGGAATTTAAAAACTACCAGGAATGTTATGAGTGTTTAGGGGCAATGGTTAAGTTAAGGTGCAAGGGTTGCAGGGGAGGTTTTAGATCGAAGTTTTGTGAAATTGCCAAATGTGCCCTGAAGAATGAATACCAGGGATGCTGGCAGTGCGAGAAGTTCGAAACCTGCGAGAAGTTCGAATTCCTAAAACCGGTTCATAAAGATGCTAATCTAAAAAATCTGCGAAAGATCAAAAGGCAAGGAATTGAAAGTTTTATTAAAGGGAAAAAACACTGGTAAAACTGCTCATTCCCACTCAAATTAAACTGAAATTGATGCTGAAGGATGCATTGTCAAGATAATTGAATTACTTGCAATGAAATTACTTTTCAGTTGCTCTTACCCAACCTAGATAACTTTAAACATTTACTTAATGATTAATAAAAGTTCAAAGAGAGTGATTAACAATGGAAATCGAAATAAAAACCATACCCACATATCATGTGGCATTTATCCTAAAGAATGGAAGTTACGAACAGATCCCAGAAACCCTGGGCAAGGTTGTAGGATGGTTAATGTCTAAAAAAGTTGAAATACAAATGCCAGTCTATGGATTGTACTACAACAGTCCCCAGGAAGCATCTGAAGAAAACCTGAAATGGGAAGTAGGAGCTGCATTCATTGGAGATCTGGAAGAAGAAGAGGATATACAAATCAAAGACATCCCAGAGCATGAAGCAGTTTCTACCATATTCAAAGGACCCTATGGTGAAGCAGCATCAGTGTATGGAGATCTCATTGAGTATGCTACAAAAAAGGGTTATCAGGTAGCGGGCCCTGTGCTGGAAAGTTATCTTAACGATCCTTCCCTAGTTTCCCAGAGCGAAGCTTTAACTGAAGTACAATTTCCAGTGATGAAAAAATAGTTCAAAAAAATGGAAATAAAAAAGAGAAAAAAATAAATCAACATTAACCCCCATAGCGATCAAAAGATGGAGATTTTCACCGGATGAGTCGTTTTACAAGCGGAGTTGCAATGTATACCAAATTTGCCCATGCAAAGAAATAATATGACAAACCAAGCGCTACTATAGCCAGTACCGGGAAAATCATACTTGTCCTGGTGATTAACTTAGCTGATGCTTCATCCAGGTTTTCATCAACCAATCCTTTACGAAGGGCATAAATCCAGTTCACACAGTACAGCACACCTGCTAAGAATAGATTCATCTGGAAAACCAGGTTGGCAGTGAAATAGTGGCCACCAAATTCTCCAATTAACTCAGTGGAAAATGGAACCATAACTATAAAAAGCAACCAGAATATGTTTATGGTGATTAAAGTAGAGTCGGATCGTTTGATAAAGTAAAACTGCTGATGATTCGTTCTCCAAAACCCGGACAGTATCCAGAAACTGAGAGCATAACAAAACAGTTTAGGCCATAAATGCCATAACTGCTCCTGGAATGCAGCTTCATTTAATACAGATGATACATCTGGTACCCCAATACTTAAAACCAGAAGGGTCATGGCAATGGCGAATACGCCATCCACCAGTGTTTCAATACGGCTGGTAGTTACCCAGTTATTTAGTGAATCAGAATACTTTGTCATTGGAATATGAGTTTCTTTGTTATCATATAAAATGTATGAGGGTTATTTTTTACCTGTTTTCCAAGGGAATATTTTAAAAATTTAAATTCTAAAATGTAGGCAGGAATTTATGATCTTAATCATCCATGAAATTGCATATCTCCATTTATACATCTTTCACATAATAACCCCTTTATTTTTCTAATAATCCACCACAATTACCATTTATTATTTTAAAACATTGAATAAGCTTTAAAGTCTTTTAAAAATCTTAATATAGTTTTAAAAATCTTAATCATTTATATAGGACTTCAATCAACTATTCCTAACTTTCATATGTTACTGAAATTTTAAAAAAAAGTATTTCAGGTGATGAGCATGAACCAGGTTCTTGAAACTATTAAAAGCAGGAGAAGTGTTCGTAAATATCGAAAGGAACAGATTAAAGATGAAGAACTGGAAATAATCCTGGAAGCCGCTATTTATGCACCTACAGGCCATAATGACCAGCCATGGCATTTCACCATAATTCAAGATAGGGATCTTATCAATGAGATCAGTGAAGGAGCCAAGGAAGTTATGAAAACTAGGGATGTTGAATGGATAGCCAGTATGGGGCGAGTTAAAAATCTAAACATCTTTCACCATGCACCAACAGTCATAATAGTCTCCGGACGAAAAGATGCCACTACTCCCCTGGTTGATTGCTCAGCAGCCGCCCAGAACATGCTCCTTGCTGCAGAGAGTATGAATATTGGTTCCTGTTGGATAGGATTGGCCAAATTTTACTTCGTTAATGAGAAAAATATGAAAAAATTCAACATACCAGAAGAAAATAAAGTTTACTTCGGGGTTTCTTTCGGTTACAAGGTCCGGGAAAATCCAAAAGCCCTGAAAAGGTACAAAAATGTGTTTAATTATGTGGGTGTCTCATCACAAAATATTAACAAACAGTACAACAAATTACAATTGGGTGTAACCATGGAAGTAATAGAAAAAAGGATTGAAGAGGCCAAAGTGGCTTATATTCCATACAGTGGAAGTTATGACCGTATCCCTGAGTACATGCAGGAAGTAGGGCAGTGGGTTATGGAAAAAGGCCTTGAAATGACTGGCAGGGTTTATGGAACATACTACAACAGCCCTGAAGATGTGGCTGAGGAAGACCTGCGATATGAGATCGGTTTTTCATTTGCAGGAGATGCCACACCCGAAGGCAAGATAGGTATTAAGGAAATCCCTGAACACACGGTCCTTTCAGCCATGCACCAGGGCCCCTATACTGAAATAGGGCCAGTTATACATGCCGTGGTGGATTATGCAGTTGAAAATAGCTACGACATTGTGGGACCAGTTACCGAAGTATACCTCAACGATCCGGCAGAGGTTCCTGAAAGTGAACTTTTAACTGAAGTTCAGTTTCCAGTGATAAAATTGAAATAATTTATCCATTAAATCCTTTTTTAACCCTTTTTTTACGCTGTACTCTATATTTAAAATCCAACCCCTAAATAAAAAAATATTTAAAATACAATCTTCTATATTTGGGCTGCTTAAACTTCCCCTGATTTGTTAAATATTTGGGTGTAATTTGGGCATAGCTATTTATTATTATGATTGAATAAAATAGACTAGTTCTTAATTAATTCCAAAAGAATTAAAAGGACCACATCAAGAATTCGTGTGACTCAAAAATGTGAATATTATAATGTCATGCTGCTTAAAAAGCTTACAAACAAACAATTAACAATAATAATAAAAACAATAATAATAAAAATAAATTGAAATATTACAACTAATATTTAAAACACCTGGCTCGTGTTTATCTTAAATAGAACCAGGAGGAACAATGCGTAACCTCGAAAAATTTAAAGAATATATTCCCAGGATGGGAGAACCCAATGTAAAAAGTGTTGCTTTATTAATAGATGGACCTAACATGCTACGAAAGGAATTCAACTTTGATCTGGACGTAGTACAGGAAATACTGGCAGATTATGGAAAAATAAGGGTGGGAAAAGTTTTTCTAAACCAGTACGCCTCAGATAAACTTATTGAAGCCATAGTTAATCAGGGATTATCCCCCATTATTGTAGCAGGAGATATAGATGTTCAAATGGCAGTTGAAGCCTTTGAAGCTATACACAACCCCAATATCGACGTTGTGGCCCTGATGACCCGCAACACTGACTTTTTACCCCTCATTAATATTGCAAAGGAAAATGGAAAAGAAACCATAGTGATTGGTGCAGAACCTGGTTTCAGCATCGCCCTCAAAAACTCTGCAGACAGCACCATAGTCCTGAAAAAACAACACCAACCTCATGGAGCAGTCTAAGGGAAATTTAATTCCTTCTATTTTTTTAAATTAATTGGAAAAATAACTTTATACTTCTTTTTTCCCTTAAAATGCCCATTTTTCTATTTTAAATGATCAATAAACTTGAAATAAGTAATTAATATAAGTTATTTCTTTAAAACATAACCAGAATATATAATAACCACGTGAATTTAGGGATGATAAAAAAAATCCCCTCTTTTTTAGACTTTAATAAATATCTGATTTCATTTTAAACTCTGAATTATCAGTTAAAATTATCTAATAATGTTAATCAATTTAGTAATTGGTTTCTGCAAACATCACAGGAATTATAGTTACTGCTGCTTGTCGGAAAATTTATATGGGATGTGCAGTTTATCTTTAAGTCCGGTATAGAACTATTGTTGGTTAACCCTAAATTGATAGATCCAAAACTAACAGACCTTATATAGCTAACTGCATAATTACTTAAAGACGGTGATTATAATTCTGTATGACATACACATCTGTTGAAAATACTTAAAATTTTACGTCACTTGCGAATGTTATACTTCTATCATATGTTAATTGTAATTTAAAGGTGTTTAAAGATGTACGTGGTTGTAATGGGTGGTGGGAGAGTCGGACTGAATCTGGCATCTTTCTTAATTGCTGATGGTCATGATGTTACTCTAATTGAAAATGATGGAAATTTATGCACCAATGCTGCTTCTGAACTGGATGCACTGGTGATTTGTGGTAACGGTACTGATACTAAAACCCTGGAAGAAGCTAACGTGTCCAGTGCAGATGTCTTTGTGGCAGCAACAGGAAATGATGAAGCCAACCTGCTTGCCTGCATCCTGGTGAGGGAATTTGAACTTCCAAAGATCATTGCCAGGGTAAGTGAACCCAGCCATGCCGAAGCATTCCGCAAGGTAGGTATTGACTCGGTTATCAGCCCCGAAATCACTGCAGCCAGTTATTTGGAAAAGTTGATTATCCGACCTAAAATCGCCGACCTGGTGGTAATGGGAAAAGGTGATGCAGAATTACTTGATTTTAACCTGGAAAACGAAAAGGTAGTGGGCAAGAAAGTAGGAGATATTAGCCCTACCGAAGACTTTATAATAGTTGCAGTTTATGAAAATGGAGATATAACCATTCCAAAAGCAGACATAGTCCTGAAAAAGGGTATGAAGGTTTCTATACTGGTGAAAACCAAAGCTGCCCGTGAAGTCATGAAAAGATTCACCAAATAAATTTAGTTCATTTTAACTCTTAATTATCAACAAATTTCATTATAATATTCTGATTCCAGTCTTCTGTTTTTAGTCTGTTTATTTTCTATTATTTATTTCAACCTCCCTTATTGACTCATTAATCACAAGTTTAACTTCATCTGGAAAATACTGCATAAATTCATTAAGATTGTTTTATAAATATAATAAATGAATTTAAAGTGAAACCAGTTAGAAATAAAGGAAACAGTCCGGAATAAAAGAATTAGTCAGGGAATAAACATGATTTTGGTTACCGGGGCCACCGGGCACATTGGAAACGTTCTGGTGAAGAAACTGACTTCAAGAGGAAGGGCTGTTAGGGTGCTGATCCTCCCTGGGGATGATCTTAGATCACTGGCTGGTTTGGATGTGGAGATTGTTGAAGGAGATATAACTGATTTTGATTCAATTTTACCCTTATTTGAGGATGTGGATGTGGTATTCCATCTGGCTGGAATTATTTCCATAATGTCTGGACAGGATGAACTTCTCTACCGGGTTAATGTTATGGGAACCCAGAATGTAGTGGAGGCATGCCTTAAAAATAGTGTTGATCGTTTGGTTTATACCAGTTCAGTTCATGCCCTGAGGGAACCTCCACATGGGACCCAAATTGATGAAACCTGTTTTTACGAGCCTGAATATTCCAGGGGAGGCTACGATCGTACCAAAGCCCAGGCATCTTTAGAAGTTCTTGAAGGTGTTAAAAAAGGCCTTGACGCGGTGATCGTCTGTCCCAGTGGAGTAATAGGTCCCTGTGACTATAATATTTCCCAGATGGGTCAGTTAATCCTGAACTATATGAACGGGAATATGAAGGCCTATATTGACGGGGCTTATGACTTCGTTGATGTGAGGGACGTGGCAGAGGGACTGATCCTGGCCTGCAGGAGAGGTGAAACTGGTGAAAGTTACATATTATCCGGGGAAAAGATCACAGTTCTGGAACTTATGCGTACCCTGGAAGAGATCACCGGAGTAAAGGGCCCCTGGCTTAAAGTACCCCATTGGATGGCAAATGTTGCAGGTAAATTAACTCCATTGTATTACAGGAACCGTAAAAGCAAACCACTCTTCACCAGTTATTCTGCGGAGGTACTGTTAAGTAATTGTAATATAAACAATTTTAAAGCCCGGAAGGATTTGGGTTATGATCCACGCCCCCTTAAAGAGTCCCTGAGAGATTCTGTGGAATGGTTTAATAATAATTCCCCTGTTTTTTAAGGGAATAATATTAGAATTAGTATTTTGATGGTTTTTTCTAATTTCATGACTATCCTCATAGTTTCCATCAATTACTCATTTTATCAAATTAATTATAGTAATGAGAATTGTACTTAATATCAAACTTCTTCATCCTGTTCTGCGATACAAAAGGGGCACAATGCCAGGGGATTGTCATCGTTGTTATCTTTCACCGGGCAAGTGTACTTATTTCCCTCCTTTTTAACCATGAAACCACCAGGGAATAGTGTTCCCACCTGATGGATGGGTTCATCCTTGATGAAAGTAGTGTATAAGGATATGATTGAATATATCTTGAGGATGGCAGGGTTCATCTCTTCTGTGTCTTTTACCATTTTTTCCTGTTCTTCAAGAATGCCAATGGCAGTATTCAGTTCCTTCACATCCACCGGGCCAGCATAATAAAGGTTATCATCTTTAACCTCTCGGATACGAATTAGAAATCCGATTTCAGCTTTTATATACTCAATCTTGTAATTAGTATGTATACATTCTGCTTCCTGCTGAATCTGAAGGCTGCACTGTTGAATATCATTAAGATTAAATTTTCTGGCGTCTTCCCTAAGTATACATAAAAGCTCTTTTTTGGTGGTCTGACCCTGAAGAGTCAAACTTTTTACTTTGCTTAACAACCATAAACCTCTCGTTAAAATTATGATCCTATATTTTATTCATAAAAAGGGTGATTTAGAACCTTTTATTAGTTTCCCATCCATCCCAGGGTTTTCATTAGTTGATCTCCCAAAAGTTCCTTCAACAAATTGAGTTTTTCCTGATTTTCCGCCTTCAGGAGCGGTTTGCACTGATCCAGGGTGCTGTCCCCAGAGAGAAGTTTCATTGAAAATGCCATACAAGTGGCAGTTCCACATTCTTCGCAGTTAGTCTGAGGTAGGCAGTTATAAATATTTAATGGTCCTATCTTTGACAGTTTTCCTGATAGATCCTCGCAACCATCTCCACTCTCACTTTCCAGGTAACATTGGTTTATTTTTTCCATGAACTCCGTTATTATTTTAATTCCTTCTTCAGGGTCCCTGGTGTTCATCATCATGATTCTTCCAGACGGGAAAAAGGTTATAACCCTTTCGTGAGTGTTTAGTGTTAAGATTTTTTTGTGTGGGATGTAATTTACTTTTCCTGGTGGGAATTTACTTGCAAATGTAGGCATTACCTGATCCAGGGTTGAATCGAATTGCATTGCCAGTTTTACCCTTCCTTCTTCTGCCATGCATGGCATTATTTTGGTTATGGAAATACTTTTTACCAGGGCCCCGTCTTCGAAAATTTCGTATTTTAATTCTTTCATTTCCATTTTACAGCCTCTTAAACTTTTATTATATGATTTTTTGATTTTAAAATATTGTAAAGAGTTTTATCATCAACTAGTTCAGCAATTTCAACCAAATCCCCATATTCGATCCCCCTCTGGGTTAAAGAATCCAAATGTATAAATAAATTTCCTTCAGGGAAAATTGAATATGTTAATTCACCCACTGATGGATATCCAATTGTTTCTTCTGAAGATTGGTCATTCAAGGCCGCATAAACACCATCACCCATTAAGAGAATATCAGTGTGGATTCCTTTATCCAAACCTGCAATTGCAATATAAACCCCACTTAAAGCATTTTCGTATCCATAAGGAGCTTTATCTATAATTATCAGTGCAGAATGCATGTTACCGACCTAAAGTTATAATTTTACTGTCTTTTTTCATCCATTCTGCAAGATCATAGACACTGGTTATTTTAACTCCATCTAAATAATTTGATTGATCCACATAACCCCTTGCAGCGGCACAACGTATACATGCTTTAATTTCGGCGCCTTTTTTTATCAAATCTTTAAAATTCTGTGAAACATTCTGGAAATCACGAGGATTCTGATCTTTTTGAGGTATATGAACTCCATCCATGTATAAAAATATTTTAACCTGATATCCTCTGTTTAATGCTGCTTCAGCCATTTTATATCCGATTTCAGCGTATTGGGAAATGTAAGGACCGTCCAATAACACAATGACCATTGTTTTATTATTTAGTGAATTTTTATTTGAGGTGTCCATAATCCCCCAGTCTGCCCTGTTTTTTCAGTGTTTTGAAAGCTTTAAGTGTTTTAAAAACTCACGACCTGATGAAAGTTCTCCATGACCTCCATCACCAGATCATCATACTGATGAAATACCATTAAACCTTCTTTTACTTGCCAATCTTCAATTCCTCTGGCTTTCAGATCATCACCATACACATAAACCTTTGAATTTTTAAAAATCCTCTCCAAATCATGATTTTGGTAATTTTTCCGTGCACCATAAACTCCATTTCCCACCAGATAAATGGAAATTTGATCATTAGGGGCGTATAATTGTGCGAAATCCATAAATGTTTGAAATCCCTGTTCAGAGGGACTTTTCGTTAGTATAACCGCAACACTCATATTGATCTCCGTGAACATAGATTAATTACTGTTTTTATGATTATTGGACATTTTATGGGACTTTTTATTGTTACTCAGGATCTCTTTAAACTTTATTAAGATTCATTAAAATAACGTTTTTGGAAGATCAGCGCAACATTAACCAGGCTTATCAGAATAGGCACCTCTATTAGTGGACCTATTACTGTGGCAAATGCAACTCCTGATCCAATTCCAAAAACTGCTATAGCCACTGCTATGGCCAGTTCAAAGTTGTTACTGGCTGCTGTAAATGATATGGCTGTAGTTCGAGTATAATCCGCACCCAATTTGTATCCCAGGAAAAATGTGATGAAAAACATCACCACAAAGTATACCAGCAGAGGTATGGCTATGATTACCACGTCTAATGGTATTTGAACTATGTAATCTCCTTTTAAGCTGAACATTACCACGATGGTGAATAAAAGTGCTATAAGGGTTATGGGGCTTATTTTTGGTATGAATTTTTCATGATACCATTCCTTTCCTTTAATTCTAATCAGGAAGAATCTGGTGAAAAATCCTGCTATGAAAGGTATTCCCAAATAAATGAAAACGCTTTGGGCTATTTGTAGTATGTTAACGTCAACCACGGTTCCCTGAATTCCTAATAATGGTGGTACTACTGTGATGAAGAACCAGGCGTATACACTGTAGAACAGAACCTGGAATATGCTGTTTAAAGCCACCAAACTGGCAGCGTATTCACTGTTTCCCTGGGCCAGCTGATTCCAGACCAGGACCATGGCTATGCAGGGAGCTATTCCAATTAGTATCAATCCCACCATGTACTCAGGATAGGCAGATAAAAATATTACAGCCAATGCGAACATCAATAAAGGAGCTACTATCCAGTTCTGGAACATGGCTAATCCCAAAACTTTCCAGTCCCTGAATACTTTGGGTAATTCTTCGTAACGGACACGGGCTAGGGGTGGGTACATCATAAGTATGAGGCCTATGGCGATGGGTATGCTGGTGGTTCCCACCTGGAAATTATTCACCAAACCCTTAAAGGAAGGTAGAAATACTCCCAGAGAAACTCCCAGAACCATGGCTAAAAAGATCCAGAGTGTTAAAAATCTATCCAAAAATCCCAGTTTAGGAGTATCACAGATCTGACTGGTTATTTGGCCAGTAATGTCATCTTTCAATAGGCTATCCCCACTAATTATCGATTTTTGAGCAGTTCATCTAAAATGTCTATGATTTTTGGATTAGACAGACTGTAATGTACCCAAACTCCTTCTTTACGCCATTTTAAAAAACCCGCTTTTTTTAAGATGTTTAAATGGTGGGATATGGTTGGTTGTGGTTTTTCCATTGCTGTGAAAATTTCACAAACACATAATTCACCATATTTTAATAAATAGATTATTTTCAGTCTTGTTGGGTCTCCAAGAGCCTTTATAGAATCAGCATTTTCATATAAAACATCATCTTCGGGAATTTGGGACTTTATCTTTTTCAGTTTCTCAACCTGTTCCGGGCCAGGTTTATCCCCACCAATTTCGCACGACTTCATGATATTGGCTATACACAGATGATATATTTAAATATATGGATGTATCACTTAAATGTAGATAAAATGACTATACCAATAATTAAAGAAAGGGTTTTATTTCTCTGTAACCACAACTCAGCACGGTCCCAAATGGCTGAAGGACTTCTAAAATCGTTGTATAAAGAACATTATGAGGCATACAGTGCAGGGAGTAATCCAGGCAGTGTAAATCCATATGCCGTGAAAGTCATGGAAGAAGTGGGTGTTGATATATCAGAGCACCGATCAAAAGGTCTCCAAGAATTTGAGGGCTTGGAATTTGACTATGTGGTAACAGTATGTGGTGGAGAAGGTGAGGTATGTCCATTTTTCCCAGGAGGAAAAACCTATCTCCATGAATCATTT
Organism: Methanobacterium sp. Maddingley MBC34; assembly: GCA_000309865.1. NCBI lineage: Archaea > Methanobacteriati > Methanobacteriota > Methanobacteria > Methanobacteriales > Methanobacteriaceae > Methanobacterium > Methanobacterium sp. Maddingley MBC34. Next base: position 43,324 of record AMGN01000022.1, read on the forward strand.
GAAGACCCGGTGGCAGTTGACGGAACTGACCATGAAAAAACTGATGCTTTCAGGAAAATTAGGGATGAAATTAAAGAATGGATCAAAGAAACATTTTATAGAGGTGGGATGAATGATTAAAGTTGCAATAGTCACTGACGGCCCCTACGGCGACCGGGCATATGATACCATAAAAAAAGAATTTGACACAGACTTTATAGAACTGGAACAACCTACTTCAATGTTCCTGGATGACATTGAAATACCGGAAAAACATGTTAAACTGATTGAAGACACAAACATACTCATAACCTACACTACACATCCAGATCTCACCTTAGAACTGGTGGAAAGATTTGCAGAAAAGGTTGATTGGATAATAGTAGCCGCATGGAGGGGTGATGGTTTCAAAAACCAGTTAGAAACATATGAAAATGTGGTCTGCCCCTATATAATGTGTGAACTTGAAGAAAATGGTAACCCTATCTTTGATAAGTTTGTATCTGATATAGGGAAGCCTAAAGTAGTTCTAAAATTAGATGGAAATAAATTGAGGGACATAGTGGTTTTAAGATCGTCTCCCTGTGGATCAACCTCTTTTGTAGCTGATTTTATAAAAGAGAATTATCTTGGTAAAAAATTAGACCCTGAAAATCTCCCAAGAGATGCCGGACTCAAATTACAGCATTATCCCTGCAGAGCTGCCAAAATGCGACTTTTCTCTGATGAAGAATGTAAAAAAGAGATGGCATCAGGGCTTCACAGAGACGCTTTTGAAGAGGCAATTGCATTTGCAAATAGGCGTTTGGAAAATCGAAACTTAAAAATATAATAAATATTTACCAATTTCCTCAATTTGAATGGTAATATCCCTTTGAATGCTTAAAAAATCAAAATACATATTCAATGGTTTCATATTGTAATGGTTTTATATTGTCTCTGGATCCTGTTGGGCAACACAGAACCCACAAACAGCACCAGGATTATCTTTTTGCCGTTCTTTCACTGGGCAAAGAAATTTTTCACCATCATATTTCACTTTTAGGCCTCCAGGAAAGGGTGTGCCTACGGGGTGCACTGGTTCCTCCAGTATAAATGTTGTGTAGATGGAGATAATTTTGTAAATCTGGAAAAAAGCAGGATCAAATCCATCTGCCCCTGTTACCTCCCTCTCCTGTTTTAAAAGCAGGCTAATAGCTTCTTGAACTTCTTGAACATCCAAGTATTTGTTATCATCAGGTTGATGTTCTTTAACTTCCTTGATGCGAGTAATAAAGGCGAGTGTGTAAGCTTTTAAGTATTCCTTACGATAACTTCCCTGAACGTACCTAGCATCTTCAATAAGGAATGAACTGGCCTGCATGATATCCTGGAGAGTAATAAGTTGTGATTCCATTTTAAGCAGGGTGAGCAGTTTCTCCCTGTGTATTTCATTACAGGAAAGAACATCTTTCATTTTTTTTGATGGCATCACACACACCTTATTTATCCTTTAATTCAATGAAAGGGTTTGATTATTCAAACTTTTTTAATTCTTTTTTTATTTTATCTTTCATGTAATCAACACAAATTTCCCCGTTTTCATCCAATCTGGACACATCAGTGGGTTTTAAACCAGCTTCATTGAGTTCTTCCATTACGTTGATGTTTTTAGCTGGTTTAACTCCTTTTTGTTCCAGTATTTTAGAAGTACAGTTACCATCACACCCACTGAGGGCAATTATGGGATATTTTCTAATTAAATTTCTAAAACCTTCCCTATCAGCGGAGGTTGCACCCATGCATATGGATATGGTATTATCAGTTTCTGCAACTGTATCTGCAGATGTTACGCGGGTAACTAATCCGTAAGGACTCATTCCGCTACAAGCAGCCAGTGCTATCTTCTTTTTTTCACTCATTGTAATTATCTCCTTGTGATAAGCCCGTTAATTATTTGTAGATATTTAATTTGGCTAACAACATGATTTTGATTTCCTTTCGGCTAATTTTGCATTCATTTTGTCAAAACGGTTTTTAATATCTGAGTATTCTTTTTGATCGAATGGACAATCTTCTATACAGTATGTGCAGCCTTCGCTACAACCAATACAACGTTCTTCCACAAATTCCGTTTCTTTATCGCCGCAACATGTTTCTGTCTCTATGAGTGCATTTTCAGGGCAAGCTTTGATACATTTACCACAGCGGTTACAGTACTCTCCTATCCAGGAGTGTTCATCATCATTTTTTACGGGTAAGTTTTCTATACTGGTAAATATGGCTGAGATTTTTTGCCTTGGACCTGACGCGGGAGTTATTAGAAGACCGCTTTGTCCTACCCATCCTAAACCTGCTTCTTGGGCAAGTGGTGAGAATCTTACCACACCTCCGTAAGGGTGGGCAGACTCCGCTGCAAAACCATTTTCCCTAAGATAGTCAGCAATTTGATAGGTCATATTCCCCAGTTTTTCGTAATGCGCATCATTTAAGGCCTGTGCTTCAACCCCAGGGTCAGTTTTAATCAAATCATCATCCATTTCCATGGTTAGCACAATGGCATTTGGGAACAGAATAGATTTATCCTCATTTATTAATTCTGGAGGAACTTTAGTGTATCCTATGCTTGTAATACCAATGGAATGAGCGTAGTTTTCCAATTTTTCCATGAAATCTTCATCAGCCATGGTTTTTGGATTATCTGGGTTATTTTCAACTGATTCATCAGCATAGTCTCCCCCACAACCACATCCACATCCACCTTCTTTCTGGACCTTGTCCAAATTATCTTCCATGGATTCATCCACAGATCCACATCCATTATCCTCTTCTCCTTGTTCAGGAAGATTTTCAAGTGATTCATCGGGTTCTGCAGATCCTCCACAACCACATCCCTGATTTTCCAAAGAAGTTTCTACTGTGGAGGATGTTACATTTTTAACTTCGCAACGCCCACTTTTATCCCCAGTAGTGGTGTTTTCCACTTCCAGGCGTCCTTCTTCTTTGAGTTCTTTTTTGACCTTTGCCCAGATCCTCTCTTTTTTGTAAAGTTTGCGAAGTAATTCTTTATCAGGGAACGAGATTGCATTTCCCTGGCAGAGAGTTGCACAAGTGGTGCAGCCAACAACACATTTGTAAGGGTTGGCAACCACAGGTACATCATCAGTCCATTTGTAAACTTTTTGACCGCAATTCATACACATTCCGCATTTAACACATTTATCCTCGTTTATGGTAGGGTACCATTCAATTTTTTCCCGGGGATATCCTGCAAACCACGCCATATTATTCACTCCCATATTAACATTTTAATCATCATTTTTAATGCATTATATGATCATATTTTCATAGCACTATTGATCATTTTTATATAGTCATCATTTTAGAGCCCTTACCTGCACACTTGTTATTTTCCCCACCAGACGTTCATCCAGGTTAGCTTCTGTGTAAAAGTGCTCTTCTATAATTTCAACATCTTTAAAACCTGCTTTTTTTATGGTATCCAGGTAATCCTGTTTTTCCATTGCCCCTGCAGTGCATTCAGACCATGCCTGGAAGCTTTTACGGACTTCGTCAGGAAGTTCTCCCTCGGTAACTATATCAGATATTAATATCCGCCCGTCATCTTTTAAAACCCTGAAAACTTCTTTAAAAGCCACAGATTTGTTGGGTGTGAGATTTATAACACAGTTACTGATTATAACATCAATGGAATTATTTTCAATGGGTAAATTCTCGATCTCACCCAGTTTAAACTCCACATTCTCATAACCACCGGCTTCAGTATTTTGGGTGGCAGTTTCAACCATTGCCTCGGTCATGTCCACTCCAATGACCTTTCCCTCATCACCTACTTTATTGGCAGCCAGGAAAACATCAATTCCTCCACCTGATCCCAGGTCTAATACTGTTTCACCCTTTTTTATCTCGGCTAGTGCTGTGGGGTTACCACATCCCAGACCAAATATGGCGTCTGCAGGGATACTTTTAATCTCATCCTCAGAATAACCTACTGCTCTGGCTTGCCTGATTATACCATCCATTCCATTTCCTGAGCAGCAGGAACAGGATGAAGAATCTGTTTTAGTGGCAATTTTTGAATATCTTTCCTTTACAAAATCTTTGATTTCTTTTTCTTTCAAATTTCCAACCACCATATTAGTTTCATATATCCAAATATATCAATATATAGATTGATGAATATCCTTATAAATTTAACTGTGGATCATGAAAGATCAAGTAAAAATCGATTTTAAAAATAAAAGATTATTGGAGGAAATTCACAATTAATAGATTTTATGTTTCTCATACTGTTTTATAAGTAGTTTTTTACTGTTTTCAGTGCCATGACCGGGTAAATATGTTTCGCATCCCGTTTTGATTAGTTTATCCCAGCTATTTATCATGGTGGGCACATCATCGGCAAATGGAGGGAATATTGACCAACTGAAGACACCGAACATGGCATCACCCACCAGGGCAAGTTCATCATCCACAATCAAACTCATTGAACCTTCAGTATGGCCTGGAGTGTGCAGGAGCTGAGAATTAGGAGTTAATTGATATTTATCATTAACCAGTAGGTCGGGGTTTGCTGACTCATACTGACTGAGTCTGTTTATTTTCCTCCCCACACCCACCAATAAGCGGGTGATGAAGTTAGTGCCGCAGGGTATGGGTGAGCATCCCTGTTTAAGATGCTCTGCTTCGTCTTTAGGGACAACAATCCGGGCATTATAATGTTTTTTTATCATAGCTGCGTTTTCAGCATGATCATAATGAGTATGGGTTAAAATCAGCCAGGATAAGTCTTTTTCACCCAGCAGATAATCCAGTTTTTCCATAAGATCTTTTCTTGATCCTTTGGGGCCAGTGTCGACTAAAACTGAATCATATCCATCTAAAACCAGGTAACAGTTGCTTCTGCCATGTGTAATCTGGTAAACTGTGCAGCCACCAGTAGTTAGCCATTTTTTCATTTAAACTCCAAAATAGTATTTATCAAAGTTATAATTAACTTGGAATGAATGAAATTCCTGAACTTATTCTATAAGGGTTATACTGTTCCAAATAAAACTCTTAAAAATCTGAAAACTGTGCTAGAGAAATGAAAAATAATTTAACTAGCATAAACGAATTTTATTAAATTTAAGGCACTTTTAACTGTTATTTAATGAATTTATATTTTTTTGCTATTCTACACGAGGCATTATCTCTTAAAATGACTCTTTGGGATTTATGTCTGCCAGTTTTCACAATGATTCTAGGCTTGGATATTTTCCGTGCTTCAGCCACCAGAACATCACCTTTTATGACGGTTCCCTCTCCAGTGTATGATTCCCTACTCATCCAATCACTTTCAGTCGTCCTTCCTGTTCCAGTTCCGCTGTGATCTTAACCACTAATTCATAGTCCAGTTCCAAGTCTTCAGCCACTTCAAAGTCATATGCTTCGCTGTAATTACGATAATACCCCAAAACCTCCTTTTTAGCATCAGGGTAATTGATTTCTCTGAGTTTTATAACCTTCAGTGCCATTAATTTATCCCGAACAGCTTCTCTTATAAAATCTGAAACACTGAGGTATATTCCAGCATCTATAAGGCCAGATATCTCCTCATGTTCACGAGAAGTAAGTTTGGTGCCTACTGTTTTGGCTGGTTTAACCTCAGGAGGCATTTTGTAATTAGACATCGTGTTTGTTATATATGATTTAATATATATAAATTCTAAGCAAATTGAAATATATTAATAATAAATAGTATTTAAATAATAAATATTTTATGGTTAATTTATCGTATGACTCAATCCGAGATGAGAATTAGATAATTGGGGAATCAACTGCAAAATTGCCTAAAATATCTATTTTTAAGATATCCAACCCAATTAACCCTAAATCAACTTCTGACAGATTAAAGAAGAGGATATCCAGGCATATTCCTTCTCATAATCATTGAGACTGATGAATGAAACCGCTGATAAAGTGTAAGACAATAGTCCTAAAAGATACTGAGATATATCTTCATCTAAAAGGGTTATCATGTTACCGTACTCCCTCACCCTTCGTATGCACTGAAATGCCTTGATAACATCCGAATTTTCAAAATCTAATTTGATATCCGTGGATTGAATGGGTATCTGTGGTATGTCACTGAGATTTTCAGCTTCAATAAACTGTTCTTCCAGTTCCAGGATGTAGTTTAATTTTTCTTCAGAATCAATGTCCACACATTCCAGTTTAAAGGCAGTTTCCAGTTTGGCCACATCACGGAGGATATGTGAATACCTGGTGGAGGCAAAGTCTATGAGCCACATGTTGAGATCATCATCCATGAGCACGTTTCTAAGGTTCAGATCACCATGGGTGGAAGTTTCATAAGCACTGACTGTCTGGGTTCGGCGCTTATCCATGACATGCTCCACAAAGTAAAGTGGATTTATGGATTTTCCCAGGTTATAGGGGAGTTCAACGTACTTATCATCTGAGGTGACACCGTATTTCTTGGATGCAAAACGTTTTATATTATCGTACTGGAAGAAAAAGTCGTACTCCTCATAAAGGAACAGTTCCTTTAGCTTTGGTTGCCCATACCAGCTCCTAAGCACGTTTCTAAAGAGTTTATCCAGGGCGGTTAGAACATCCCCTGTGTCATGGGAAGAGTAGTAGTCTTCCATGGTTTTAATGGTGCTCTCCCTTCCATTTATACCCACAAAGTTGTATAATATTCCACCTTGTTCCCCTATTTTACGGTGGTCTATGATCTGTGTGGCATTATTCTGTATGTAACGTTTCACATGGTCTTCATATCCTCTTAACTCATCCCCTAATTCGTACCAGGGCCCCAGTTTCATTACAAATGGCATCTCTTTTCTACCGGAGCGATCCCAGGCATCCACCTTGAACACTGCTGAACCACTGTATCCTCCAGTGATGGGACTTAGGAGAATTTCCGCAGAATCAGGGAACATCTTACCAGTTATCGCTTTATAGGAATCATTCCATCTTTCACATTCCCCATTCAATGTTATTTCCTGGTTTTTTTCAAAAACAATATCAGATATGTAGGAAACACCAATTAAAGCACTCTTCATCCTGGAGTTATCCAGGAGGTGGCTCATGTCCAGGAATTCTCCGTTTTGGACGATAGTTCGGATAAGGTGGTCGAGATCATTGTTTTTCTCCAGTGGAATATGTTTGAAGACCACGGCATGGTTATGGAGTAGCATTTCTTTATTTCCAATATTGGCAGGGTGCATGTAAAACAGGGACCCCAGTACATCTTCATCAAAGGAAGATAAGTCACTCTCAAGATCAACACCCACCCCAAAACTAACCATGGTTTCGCCCTGAAACAGAGGTATGGTACTTATATTCATCCATGACTGAATATTATCTGGATCCATGATCATTTCATGATTTTTAGGGGTGAACTTTTTTATAGGAGATATTTTAATCCCTGATCTGTAAAATTCTCCAATATCAGCCTGCATTGCTACACTTATGATTCCTTTAAATGAGGGTTTCATTTCACGGGCCATCTTGAATAGGGATGAGTACAGTTCATCCATAGTGAATCCTTCACTTTGTTTAGATTCTGCAAATATGATGTCATGAAAATTCCCATCAAGGGCCACATTAAATCCAGTTTGGATGGTTACCATACCCGTGTCTGTGGCCGGGATCAGGAAATCAGGAGTGTCATGTCCATCAGTGGGGAGCCAGACCATGGTGCCTCCAATGGTGATCATTTCCCCCATGATCTCCATGAAATCCTTCATATTCTCACCCAACCCTCCCAGTCCAATGGAGTATTCTGTATCGGAGAATTTCCTGGAGCAGACATCATCCTCTCCTAACTGGGCATTAAGTACCTTGGAGATATCACCCACCACTTTCAATTTAGAATCACTAGAGGATACTTCCAAAAGAGTTAAAGAAAGATGTTTATCAGCATAGCGGGGCAAGTTATTCCAGTCCACCGGTTCTAAGTCATGTGGGATAACTTGTAATTTCAGGGCATCTTCCATGGTAGGTTGCAGGGAAAATATCTGGTCAAATCCCGCCATTTTCAGGACCTCCAGGGGATATGGATTCAGGTTGCAAAGACAAATACCTCCACCCTTTTCTTTTAGGGTTCTTTCAGCGCCAAGGAGACTTCTGATACCACCACTGCTCAGGTAACTGATACCAGTCATGTTAAAAATAATCACTGTATCTTCAGGAGTGATAAGTGTTTCAAAAACCCTATTAAGCTCTAATGCACCGTAAGCATCCAATCTACCTTCTGGTGTTATTACCAGCACTCCCTCAACTCTTTCTGAATTTATGTCCATGATTCTACTCCCCACCATTTGAATTTGATAAAAATCAGATGTATGTAAGATTATGGGATTTTTTATTATATATAATAATTCATATATGAAATTTAGGAGTTTTGAACCCGTTTTTCATTATACAACTGTAAATTATTTCAAAAACCAGATGGAAATTGAAGATAGTTAGGTAGAAATCAAAAATGACACATTGCATATTACCCGAATTAGTTTCCGCATTAAAATAAGCATATTAAACATATTATAGTTTAAATATTAACTTAAAATCCCAATAAAATTTATAATAAACTCGTATACTCTTTCAGACTGGTATTGGGTATTATTTCAAAAGAAACAGAACCTTCAATGGATCGTTTACTCATGAATCTATAGGCAAATGACTTTGAATACTGTTGAGCATGTTCCAGACTGTCCCACTGGTAAATTCCCTGAAAATAGTTATTTTGATAATTTATAGACCATATCTTTGCCTGGAATCCAGGGAGCCCCACAAAAAATGGAACTGGTATCCATGAAAATCTTTTATTATCTTCTACCTTCATTCCCGAAAGTAAAAATCTAACCCTGAATACAGCCGGTTGGTAATCCCTATTTTCTACAGTAGATTTTCCACTGATTTTTACTTCTCGAAATATGGTCAATTCCTGCCCATCCTCCATGGAGATTTTGCTACCCAACCGGTCCTTAGGGAAATATATTTTCCTCTGTAGAATTAATTTCATGGTGTTAAAGAGAGAATATACTGGATTGAATGCCATTAGAACATACTCCTATCAAATTTGTAACCTTTTCTACAGAATCCTGATAAATGTAACCTTACTATGGAATTCTGAATAAAATGTAACCTTACTATGGAATATCCTGATAAAAAAGTATTTCCATAAGAATTAAAAAAGGTTGGTCCAAAAGTGAAGTGGATCCCCGGATTGAAAAGTTGGGGAGTATTCCTTTATTTTAAAAAAATTCTATTTAAAAAAAATAATATGAGAGGAACGTCATTTAGATGTTCCTTCTACTCTGTTGGGATTCCTTCTACGTGAATTTGATTTGAATCCGAAAAGCACCCGGAACATGTTTCTGAATGGTTTCCGGTATATGTGAAGGTGGATCAGCGTTCCCACCACCATCAGGATTGATAGTTCCACATGCCAGAAAGTTAAAGAAGGGTTCAAGGCTGTTCTTATACCCATATTTATCAGCAGAGCCAAAATAACTCCAGTACCTCCACTTCCCAGGTATCCTGCAGTGAGGAGTAGATTCCATATCCTGCGATGCTTAGTTCGCTTTAAAATTCCCTTTTTAAACAGGAAATGGGTAATGAGGTAGCCCCCTATAATCAGCATGCTGATAGGCAGGACAAAATAATTGTTTGCATCACCACCATTAAGGTTTCCAGAATCTAAACTTGGAGAATCCGGTACCGTGGTGGCGTTTGCATCAACTTGATCCTGTACTGTGCTTTCTGCATTGACTCCGTTTCCATGCCCACTGTCAATAGTAGTGGTTGAAGTATCATCAGTGGTAGTGGCAGATGTGTCAGTAGTGGTAACTGGTGTTGCTTGGGAAAAATCACAGATTCCATCCCCACCTATATCCATATATCTGGAACACTGCCCGGGGAAAGGGTCATTAACCATCCCATAGGGGCAAGTGGTGGCACATGAAGAGGACATGGTACTGGCGGCTAGGAAAGGAATAGTGGAACCTGCTACAAGGAGTTTTTGCTTTAATGATCCATTTTCCAATGTGGATTTTATATTTTCCTTGGATAAAGCAGATTTCAACTTATCCTTTGATTTAGAAATATCATCAGATATTTTGTGAGTAACTTTTCCCATCATGCTTTCACCCTCCTTTTAGCAGGGATGAACGTGGTTTTAGCGGATTTCCAGTAGGTGTGGATGTGGAAAATTGTTACCAAGGCCAGGGTTACACCCAGTTCAACATGCCAGTAAAGTAACTGCGGATTGATGGGTGATTTCACCCCGAATTCCAGGAATAGCAGCAGGACGAAGCCTGCTCCGGCAGATATCAGGAATGCCATTCCAATTATAAAGTTCCATATGTTAACGTGTAATGCTTTTTTAACCAACTTCATTCTGTATAGACTGTAAGTGAATAAATAGCCCCCGATGAAAGGTAGGGCCGGTAAGATCATATCATAAACCATAATTTGCTCCCCCTAAATTTTTTTTCTAATTATAATGTTGTTTAAATTCTGTTTTTAGTGCTTTGATGCAGGTTTTTAAATTAATAAAATATTATAAAAAATTTTAAAATTATTTAAGATTTAAAACATGGTTTAAATCTATTTTAAGACCTGCATTCACACTACACTACTAAATAGATCAACTATATAAAAGTAATTATTCCAAGATTTCACCCAAATCTTTCCATAATCATGCCCAATTATTTATTTTAAGATTATAATGAATATTTAGGTTTTATATTGAATTCTGGGTATGTTCATGGTGGAAAATGGGTGCGATCTGGGCATAAACTTGGAATAACCATTTATCCCATCATGGCATTATGTTAATGCACACAACCATGGAGGTGAAAATATATGGTGAACATTCCAAAAAAAGCAGCATTAATTTGTGCACTGGTGATGATGATCAGCGTAGTTCCTGCCTTTGCATTGAATCAAACTGACAACACCACCACTACAGACCAAACTCAGGCACAGAACTGTACTGGCAATCAGAATCAACATAAATATCAGGGCAGTCAGGGATCCTGTGACTCTGCTGGTGAAAACTGTGGAAGTTGTGACGGAGACCAGCACAAGTACCAGTATGGCCAGAGTAACAGTGAATCAGGAACTTCAAACAGTGACCAGGGCAACCAATACGGTCAGGGAAACAGTAACGCAGGTACTGAAAACTGTGACGGCACAAACTGCAAAAACAAAACCTAAAGGTGAAAGGATATAAATGACCTTTCATTACTTATTTTTTTTAAATATTTTTTTAAATACAGCTCAGATGAACTCATTTTTGGTCCAGATGAACTCTTTTTTGGGCATTAACCCCCAATGGACAAGATATAATTAATAATATGAAACATATCGATTTGGGTGAGATTACCTCAAATCAGATTGTTGGTGGTGTATTGTCCCAATCCAAAAATTTCATACAATCCAATGGCCCACCACTATTATTGATAAACGGCAGTTCATAAATTGCGGTTCAAATTTTAAACCCCAATTATATTGTTTTATGTGCTTATTTTTCCTGGAACTATAAATTTAATCCATTCTTATAGGATTAATTCACAGAAATTTCAGAGGATAACAAAATTTCATAGTTACCCTGTCTTGAATCAATCTCAATTTGATCAATTATTTATCAAATCCTTAAAATCATTACCCAAACCAAAGAAATATTAAACAAATATTATATAATGATTAAACATTATAAAATAAGTATATATTAGGTTAAGGTTCTAGATTACCTGTTAAATAAAGGGAGGCTTATAAACGAACATAAACTTAAAAGTTTGGGGAATGCCATTAGC
>AMGN01000023.1 GCA_000309865.1 Methanobacterium sp. Maddingley MBC34
GGGCGGAATGCCTGGTGGAATGCCACCAATGATGTAAGTCTCCTGACTTACATTTTTTAACTTTTTTTTAAAAAAACCTATTTAATATAATAAAGCTATTTTACTTATTTTAAACTGAAAGATTTAATCTTTTTCAGAGATTTCTTAATGGATATTCGACTTTCCATTATCCAGTCAGTTCAAACTCTCTCAAATTACATTAAGCATTAAAATTAAACATAATAACGGAAATATTAATTTAATCTTTAAGACATGGAGGATCGAACATGGCAAAACAGATAATGGATATAAACCCCCAAGATGCCTTTAAATTAATAAAAGAAAATATTGATAACCCTAATTTTGTATTACTTGATGTTAGGGCTCCTGGAGAATTTTCCGAATCTCATATTGAAGGAGCAATACTTATAAATTACCAGGCCTCTGATTTTAAGAATAAATTGCAGGAATTGGATAAGACTAAAACCTATTTGGTTTACTGTCGTTCTGGAATGAGGAGTGCAGGTAGTGCTAGTACCATGGAGTCACTGGGCTTTCAGGATGTGTACAATATGGTGGGGGGAATAATGGAGTGGGAAAGACGGGGATTACCTTTAAAATAGAATAACATTCCTTAAGTAAGAACAATCATTTCCTTAAATTATATTTTTTTAAAATTAAAAAATAATTAATCAAAAAAATAGGGTGATTGGAAGAATCTATTAAAATTCTTCCTTTTTTTTATACATGAGGGCTTGATTAACGCCCGAAGATATGCACGGCAGCAGTACCACCGGTACCGCCAATGTTGTGGGTCATACCGATCTCAATACCTTCAACCTGTCTTTTACCAGCGTCGCCTCTAAGTTGCCAGACCATCTCTGCAGCCTGGGCAATTCCAGTGGCGCCTAATGGGTGTCCGCGTGCTTTAAGTCCTCCGGAGGGGTTCACTGGTATTTCACCATCAATGCTGATTAAACCATCCTCTACAGCCTGACCACCTTGTCCTTTTTCCACGAATCCCAGATCCTCAATGGCTAAAATACCATTGATGCTGAAGCAATCGTGTACTTCCACTGCATCTATGTCTTTAGGTCCCACACCTGCTATATCATATGCAGTCCGTGATGCGTGTACTGTGGAGTCAATGGTGGTTATATCCCGTCGGTCATGAAGGGCTATGGTACCAGATGCCTGGGCCGAGGCCTTAACATAAACCGGGGTGTCAGTGTATTTGCGGGCATCCTCAGCAGGGCAGAGTATGGCTGCTGCTGCACCATCAGTCACTGGGGGACAGTCCAGTAATCTGAGGGGGTCAGCTACCATAGTTGAGTTTAAAACCTGATCCACACCAATTTCAAAGGGGTACTGGGCCAGTGGGTTTAGGGCACCATTCTTGTGGTTGTTAACACTGAACATGGCCAGCTGTTCCCTGGTGGTTCCATATTCATACATGTGCCTGCGTGCCATCATGGCGTAGAGTGAGGGGAAGGTAACTCCCTGCTGGGCTTCCCATTCCTGGTCAGATGCAGTGGCAATGGCAGGGGTGGGATCCACCACATCAGTCATTTTTTCCACTCCTGCGGAGATTACCACATCGTGGTAACCAGAGGCTACGGCCATAATTCCGCTTCTAAGAGCTAAACCGCCTGATGCACAGGCTGCTTCCACCCTGGTACAGGGTATGGGTGTTAAACCTGAATGATCAGCAATGAGTGAGGCAATGTGCTCCTGCTGTATGAACAGACCAGCAGTCATGTTTCCCACATACATGGCTTCTAAGTCTGCCCCTTCAATATCTGCATCGGCAACAGCCTTCATTCCGGCTTCAGTAATCAGATCCCTAAAGGATATGTCCCACAATTCACCAAATTTGGTTTGTGAAACTCCAATAATTGCAACATCTCTCAATTTAACATTCCTCCATTATATGATAATCATTAATGTTTAACGTGGAGTTAGACCTGCCATCCTCATTTTTCCCTTGAACTTGGCGTATATGGCGTAGTTCACGTACTCTTTAGTTTTGATCATATCCTGGACCTTAGGGGCCAGGTCACGTTTTTCTTCTATTTTATCATTAACTGTGATACTGAAGGCATCACTACCCGCACCTGAACCATAAGAAACAGCGAATATACGTTCACCGGGTTGGGCAATGTCTAAGATGGCTGCCAGTCCCAGGGGTGTTGCACCAGAGTAGGTGTTTCCAATCATTGGTGTTAAGAGTCCTGTTTTGTACTGTTCTTCAGTGAATCCAAGTTTTTTGGCAGCTCTTATGTAAAATTTACCATTTGGCTGGTGGAAAACGGCATGATCATAATCAGAGGCTTCTGTGCCCATCTTTTCCATCATTCCCTTGGCTCCAGAGAGTACGTGTTTGAAGTAGGCGGGTTCACCAGTGAAACGTCCTCCATGACGGGGGTAAGGCTGTCCTTCCCTACGGTAGAAGTCAGGGGTGTCGGTGGTAAAACTGTAGGTACCTTCAAAGTCAGCTACAGTATCCTTGGATCCAATTATATATGCTGCTCCTCCTGCAGATGCAGTGTACTCCAGAGCATCACTGGGAGCACCCTGTGCAGTGTCTGCACCGACAGCAAGACCATATTCCACTGTTCCAGAATCCACCAGTCCCATACAGACCTGCATACCTGCGGTTCCGGCTTTACAAGCAAATTCCAGGTCCGCTGCAGTAAGATCAGGGCTGGCTTCCACAGCCTCAGCCACTATGGTTGCAGTTGGTTTAACTGCGTAAGGATGTGATTCTGAGCCAACATAAACTGCTCCGATTTTTTGAGGGTCTATAAGTGCTCTTTTAAGTGAATTACGGGATGCCTCCACTGATATGGTGGCTGTGTCTTCGTCTGGGGCTGGTACTGATTTTTCGTTAACAACCAGTCCCCTGGAAACTGCCTGGGCATTGTCTCCCCAGACTTTTGCAATCTCTTCAACCTTTATACGGTATGAAGGTATGTAAACTCCATATCCTACTATTCCTGCCATATTAAATCACAACCGTCTTAATAGTATTACTGATTTTTTTGTGTTGGGTTAATTTTTTTATTTTAATCATATACAGACTTATAATTGGTTTAATTGAGGTATACCTTATATTTTCCTTTATAATCCTTCTGTATATTAAAAAAAATTATGTAATTAATTTAAGGCTGAAACCAGTTTATATACTTATGTATACTCTTGGTGGAGATGGTAGCGTTCTTTAGAGAACCGTCGTATTTCAAGTATTTATTAGATATAACTCATAAAGTAAAAGTAATGCAAGCTGAGGATAAGCAGAAACTTAGAAAGATGATATGGGGAGCTCTTGAGAATAATGATCTTTTAAGAACATCCAAGTCATGTTTTGGAAGAATTCCCGACTTCAAAGGAGCTTATGAAGCTGCCCGGAGATTTAAAAATACATTAGAGTGGCAGAATGCCGAAACAATTTTTTCCAGTCCTGATTCTGCTTTAAGGGATGTGCGTGAAAACGTACTTCTGGATGGTAAGATTCTGGTGATGGCCACCCCTAAACTCCAGAATGGATATATTCTCCTGGATCCAGTGAAAGTCAGTGGCAATGAAAAAAATGCGTCCACTATTGAAGGTGCCTTTAAACTGGGAAAAAGGATCATTAACTTTCCCCAGATTGATCTGGTGGTGGAGGGTTCTCTGGGGGTTGATCTGGATGGAAATCGCCTCGGAAAAGGAAGGGGATTTGCCGACCAGGAAATAGCATTTCTATCCCAAGAGGGGATTATTGATGGGAAAATACCCATCTGCAGCCCGGTACATCCATTGCAGATAGTGGATCATGTTCCAACTGAGGAACACGATGAGCGGATTAACATGGTGGTAACCCCTGAAATGGTCATCAGGATGGATAAAATTACATTAAAAGAGTTTTAAAGTATTTGGGATTAGGGGATGTTATGACTATCCTAAATTATCTCCTAATCTAAATTTCTAACATTCTTACTATCTAAATTTCTAAATTAAACACTATCTTAAGTTCTAAATTAGACACTATTTAAGATTCTAAATATACTAAACATTTTAAACTATTTACAAAAGTTCTAAAAACATTTCCAGATCCAGTTTTCCCACATCTTCGGAGGTTTTCATCCCATATTTTTTATAGAGGAATTTCCAGTCCTGATCTATGAGGAATTCATGGAATTCTAGAGGGGTGAATGATTGTCCGTTACGTTTCATATCTTCCAGTTCCATTATACAGTTTTTTAAAAGTTCATCGGCATCATCCAGTTCCATGAGTTTGCTTACCATGCCCTGGTCGTCATTGATATTCATTTTAACATCTATTCCCTTGTAATAAAAGTTTTTAAACTTTTTTTCCTGGGAAATAAACCGGTGAACAATTAATAATTTCTCTTGAAGTTCCTCTACTTCTTTAGGAGTAAGTTTCATATTTTACCATCCACATATCTGGGTGTACTTAATGAAATGATTAAATTATAATTCCCAGGCTATCACTCTTAACCTGGTTTAATCCCCTTAAATATAATTAAATTTCTTTAATAGTTCAAATTTCTTTAAGAGATTAAATTCTTTAAAATGTCTTTAAATTATTTTTAATCGTTTAGATTATTTAATCTTTCACGGAATTCCTTACGATGACGTCTTTCCTCATCTCTTATGTGTTTCAGGACTCCTACCACTTCCTCATCATCAATGACCTCAATCTGGTGGGTGTAAATATCAATACCCTCTGATTCGAGTTGTATCTGCCGGTGGAGCATTTCTTCCAGGTTGTCACCACCAAAATTCAGTTCCTTATGTTCCATAGTTGGCTTACCCCCTCTTTTAGTTATAAGATCTGCCAACCACCACATATGCCTCATTTCATCAACAGATATGGCCTCGGTAACACGACTGGGATCACAGTCCTCCATTAAAAATGAGTTCTGCACGTAAACCATGGTTGTTTCCAACTCTCTCACGAAATCATCATTTAACATGGCAATTATCTCATTTCTATCCAAAATAACACCCCACGATCATATATGGAAATATTTCTTTTTAATTCACCTAATTTTTTTAATTCACATAATAATATTATGAACATCCATTAATTAGGAATTTTCATTGGGATTTCATTATTTATTACATCCAATTATTAGGAACCGCCCAGTTAATCTGATACATCCATTAAATCACTGATCTTCTCCCTCTTACGGTAAGCCATGCCCTGAAAGACTGCCACCAGGTCACGGGCCTCATCGTATATATCCACAGTGTAACTGGCAATCCTACCACCACTAGAAAGTTCTCTGGCTTCTGCACGTAACACTCCACTACTGACTGCCTTAAAATAGGATATGTTGGCGTTTATGGCCACGGTAACTGTTCCATGTGAATTAGCTGCCAGTGCAAAGGTAAAGTCAGCAAGGGTAAACAGTGCTCCTCCATGAACAGTTCCCACACCGTTAAGGTGCATTTCTTCAACTTCCATGGTGGTGGTGGCTTTTCCAGGGGAAATACTCACCACTTCAATGTTACTTAGATCCGCAAATCGATCATTTTCAAAGAACTTCAGAATTTTTTCCATTTTAAAACCTGGCCTTCTAAATGATATAGGAATCTTTTGATATAGGAACCTTCCAATTATATTATGATATAAACTAGGTATGAATGATCTAATAATGTGTGCAGTTTCTTTTCCATTTATATTAAATGTCTTAATTATAAAATTTATAATTACTTATGCATTATCAAATAATTGCTTATAGTGTCCATTATTCGTAGATTTTAATTATGTGGATTTAGATTAAGGAATAAATGGATGATTCTGATATAAAGTGTGATATCCCTAAATTGGGAGATTTAAAAGGGGTAAACATTGTACAAAAGGAAACCATGAAAGCCATGTTACTAAGGGTGGGAATTGACAAATCCAGTGATGGAGTCCTATCCCCAATATTCCAGGATGGAAGTTTTGAATACATACCCCTATCAGAAAAAGATGAAAGATCAGGGGAAAAACGTACATATCTTGATTTAATCGGTAGAAAAGGAAAGCCCCTTTCAGATTACCTCCCAACTGGTGTGGTAGACCGTAAAGTCCACCTGGATCCGGAGTTTACCACCTTCACCTATGGTGATATTGGTAGGAAAGCAGGTTACCTGTTGAAACTTGAACCCGGCGATATTTTAGTATTTTATGCAGGTCTTACCCCTTACTTGGAACCTAAACTTCCTCAAGTCCTTTATCCTGAAGCCCTTTATATAATTGGCTATTTCACTGTAAAGGAGATTTTGGATTCAGGTAACAGTTCCACCAGTAAAATCAGGAGGATTAGACAGCAATATCCTAATAATTCCCACCCCAAACGAGATTCAGATAGTCATGAAATGGTAATGGTGGTGGGAGACCCTGAAAGAAGTAAACTTTTGGATGAAGCCATTTTAATCAGTCAAAAAAAGTTGAATAAAATTGGTAGGAATTATCATGCAGTTTCACCCCAAATGGAAGAACTACTGGGGGTTAAGGGTTCTATCCAGAGGAGTATACCTCCTAGATTCATAGATGATAAGGATAAACTGGTTAACCTACAGAATTTACTGGGTATATAATCAAAACAGCCTGGAAAGAATAGGATTTATGGCTTTAATTAAAACAGACCTTAAAAGAAATAAGGAATCTAATTTAAAAAGAAATAAGGAATTTAATTGGGAAATAATCAATCAAATTGGCATTATAGACATTATAAATATAATTGGCATATTATTTTCCTGTTAAAAATGACAACTTTTACGGCCAGTTTTTTCTATATACTGCTGATGGTACTCTTCCGCCCTCCAGAAAGTGGGTGCTGGTTTGATTTGGGTTACAATCTTACCAGGGTAGCGTCCGGATGCATCCATTTTATCCCTGCTCTCATGGGCTAATTTCTCCTGCTCATGATCATGGTAAAAAATAACTGACCTGTACTGGGCTCCAATATCAGGTCCCTGCCGGTTTAAAGTGGTGGGATTATGGATATTCCAGAAAAGATCCAGTAAATCGGTGTAGGGCACAATTTCAGGGTTGTAGGTAACTTCTACCACCTCAGCATGACCAGTAACCCCTGAACAAACATCTTGATAGGATGGATTAGCAAAATCCCCACCTGCATAACCTGCTGCGGTTTCAACCACTCCCTCCAGTTTCCTGAAGGCATCTTCCACTCCCCAGAAACAACCAGCCCCAAAAGTTGCCTTTTTATTTTTTTCAGTCACCGGACATCTTCTCCTTATATCTTTTTTAAGATATTTCCTAAACTTTTTTTTAAATTATTATCTCTTAATTTAACTCCCTAGTTTTTTTAAAGCATTATCCATTAAATTTAAACATTATCTATTAACTTAAACATTATCCATGGAATGATCCTTTTTTTAAGCATTATCTCCCAGAGGGAATGATTAATTAGTTTTTCACCTTTTTCCTGCAATGTTTATCATCTAAAAAAGATAAACAATTTATATAATATTATGTTTGTCAAGATGAAATAACCCTTTCGGTAGCCCAATTATGTCCATTTCTCCCCGAAAATATGCCCTGATGGTGGCGGTTTTAACCTCATTTTTAACCCCATTTGTGGGATCATCCATCAACATAGCCCTGCCTTCCATTGGCAATGAATTTACCGCCACAGCCATACTCCTCGGCTGGATACCAACTGCTTACCTTCTATCCCTGGCTGTCTGTCTGGTTCCGTTCGGTAGAATTGCTGATATTTATGGTAGAAAAAGAATTTTCACCTATGGGATAATAATATTCACAGTATCATCTTTTCTAGCCACATTATCCTTCTCAATTGACATGCTCCTGATATTCAGGGTTTTGCAGGGTGCTGGCAGTGCCATGATCTTCGGCAACCTTTTTGCCATCATAGCATCCATCTTCCCTGCCAGTGATCGGGGGAAGGCACTGGGTATAACCATCACTGGAGCATTTCTGGGACTTTTCCTGGGTCCGGTTTTAGGAGGTTTTTTGACAGAATATTTTGGTTGGAGAAGTATATTCTTCTTTAACGTGCCCCTGGGAATCCTGGCCACCCTTGCCGTAACCAGGGTGGAAGGTGAATGGGCTGAAGCCAGTGGAAAATCATTCGATATTATTGGATCAATCCTTTTAGGATTCACACTGGTAACCTTGATGTATGGTCTGTCAATTTTACCCGAAACAGTGGGATTTTACCTTATTTCAGGAGGGTTGGTGGGGTTGATCTTATTTTATATATTAGAAAGCCGAATGGAGAGTCCGGTTCTGGATGTGAAAGTTTTCAACAACCGGAGTTTCACCCTCTACAATCTGGCAGCATTCATCAGCTACTGTTCTGCTGCACCCATTGTATTCATACTGAGCCTCTACCTGCAGTACATTAAAGGACTGGATCCACAGTGGGCAGGGATTGTACTCTCGGTGCAACCGGTAATGATGGTTATATTCTCACCACTGGCTGGGAAAATATCAGATGTTATCCAACCCCAGAAGGTGGCTGCATTTGGAATGGTTCTCAACACCATGGGATGTCTGTTGTTCGCTTTTTTAGGAGCAGAAACCAGTATGATAATGATTGTCACTGGTCTTGGTCTTCTGGGTTTGGGTTTTGCCAATTTCTCTTCACCCAACACCAATGCCATAATGGGCACTGTGGAATCCCACCTTTACGGTGTAGCCTCC
Source organism: Methanobacterium sp. Maddingley MBC34 (assembly GCA_000309865.1). Taxonomy (NCBI): domain Archaea; kingdom Methanobacteriati; phylum Methanobacteriota; class Methanobacteria; order Methanobacteriales; family Methanobacteriaceae; genus Methanobacterium; species Methanobacterium sp. Maddingley MBC34. The sequence goes on from AMGN01000023.1 coordinate 8,666, forward strand.
ACCACAGTGACCACAATGCGTGTCCTGGGGCAGATGTCTGGTATGGGAGTGGTTCTACTGGTCCTGGTTATGGTCATGGGCAGTTCCACTATAAACCCCCAGATATATCCAGAATTTATCACCAGCACCAGGATATCATTTACCATATTCGCCATTTTGAGCTTTTTAGGGGTGCTGGCCTCCTTGGCTGGTAGAAATAAGGATAAAAATCAATCATAATCTATTTAATCGGGCTTTAATGATTAATTCTGCCGATTGATCAATTTTGTAATATTTAATTCACTGTTCAACGTACTTTTTAATTCTCTGTTCCATACTGGTGCAATATAAAAACTGAGTGCAATATAAAAAAATTTTAGGCATCATGCACAAAATAAATTCATGCAGAATCATAAAGTTGCCTCCATACTTCACCGTGTGGCAGACTACCTGGAGATGGATGGTGTTGATTTTCGTACCAAGGCTTACCGCAGGGCAGCCCATACCGTGGAAACCCTCAGCATAGATATAGCAGATATACAGAAACAGGGGAAACTGGAGGAGCTACCCGGGATAGGTAAGCATATACACGGGAAAATTGAGGAGATACTGGACACTGGAAGCCTGGAATACCTGGAAAATTTAAAGGAAGAATTTCCACTGGACCTGGATGCACTGATGTCAGTGGAGGGATTGGGTCCCAAGAAAATAAAACTCCTCTACCATGAACTGGGGATTAAAAACCTGGATGACCTTGAAAGGGAAGCTAAACGTCATCATATTCGCAGATTGAAGGGGATGGGTGCTAAAACCGAGGCTAAAATTCTTCATAACCTGGAATTTGCCCGGAAAGGAATTGGAAGGCAGTTACTGGGGGATGTCCTGCCCCTGGCAAGTGAAATCAAAGAGAGGATAAGTGCCCTGGATGTGGTGGATCAAGCCGAAATCGCTGGTTCCATCCGCCGCAGAAAAGAAACCGTGGGAGACATTGACATACTCACTGTAACCAAACATCCTGATGAAGTAATGAACTACTTTACACAAATGGACCTAGTTGATGATATAATAGTAAGGGGGCATTCCAAGTCAACTGTACGACTCTACAATGGTATGGATGCAGATATCAGAGTCTTTAAAGAGGCAGATTTTGGTTCAGCAATGGTTTATTTCACTGGGTCACGTGAGTTAAACATACATCTGAGGAAAATCGCCATATCAAAGAGTATGAAACTCAACGAGTACGGTGTTTTCAGGGGAGATGAACGGCTGGCTGGTAAAAGAGAGAGTGATGTTTTCAGGGTACTGGGACTGGATTATATTCCACCAGAACTCAGGGAGAACACCGGTGAAATCGAAGCAGCCCAGGAAGGTAAACTCCCTGACCTGGTTGAATACCGTGATATAAAGGGTGATCTGCACATACACACTACCTGGAGTGATGGTAAATCAAGTATCATGGAAATGGCTAATAAAGCATCTCAGATGGGATATGAGTACTTGGCCATCACTGACCACACCCACCTTCCAGTGGCCAGGGGTCTGGATGAGAAAAGACTTGCTCTACAGATGAATGAAATCGATAAAATCAACTCAGAACTGGAAGAAATAACTATATTGAAGGGTGCAGAGGTTAATTTAGATTCATATGGTAATCTGGATATATCTGGTAATGTTCTGGATGACCTGGACCTGTTGGTAGCTGCAGTGCATTATGATCTCCGGCAGGATCCCGAAAAGATGAATGAACGGATTTTCAGGGCACTTGAAAATGAACACGTGGATATATTAGCCCATCCTACCGGCCGGAAACTAAAAGAAAGGCAGCCCTATAAATTAGATATTGAACAATTGTTCCAGAAGGCCAGTGAAACAGGAACCATTCTGGAAGTAAACTCACAACCCAAAAGACTGGATTTGAAGGATATTCATGTCAAAATGGCCATTAAATATGACTGCCAGTTAGCAGTGAGCACAGATAGCCATCATACCTATGATTTAGCTTGCATGGGGCTGGGTGTGGCCACTGCTCGCAGGGGCTGGGCCGAGAAAAAGGATATTGTAAATACCCTTCCACTGAAAAAGCTGTTAAAAATATTGGATTAAGAGATCTTTATTAGGTGTGATTTCTTTTCAGGTAAAATATTTTTAGAACAGGGGATCAATACTAATTTTTAATTGATATTAAAAGTATGGGAATTTGTATATATATTCCCTAAAAATCTGAGCACTGATGAAGTAAGGAGAGTATCCTGGCCAGGGTAACCACATCTTCCCGATTGTGCTCTATTATAGGTACCAATGGTCCAATGTTACCGGTTTCACGGTAGGTAAGGTAGAAATCAGGAACTTTGCTGCTGGGAACATCATCACACCTCTTGACACCGAAAAGATGTTCTTCCAGGGTCTGCAACCTGCAATTGGGGAGCTGGTCGTTCCACTGGCGCCGGGAAAAGTGTAGAAGATCCAGGTGTTGGGTGTTGATACTTTTTTTCAGATGATGAAAACGCATCCTGCTTTTAATGAATGGAACATCAAAGCTACGACCGTTAAAGGTAACATAAACATTATCACTATTCTGGTGAGATAGGAAACCCTCAATTGCAGCTTTTTCCTCCTTTAAATCCCTTAATAAATATTGATTGATGGTTAGGCCATCCTTGTTTCCTTCTGCAACACCAATAAGGATCAAAGGCACGTCTTTAAGTCCAAGAGTTTCAATATCCATGAAAAGCATGTTCTCGGTGCCGGATAGGGAGGATAAAAGAAGGTTAAGTGGATGGGAAGGAGAGTACCTGGTTGATATCCAGTCTGAGATGGCGCAAATGTCATTTGTTTCCACTTTTTCTAATAATTCACAGGCACTGGTGCTGTAAACAGGATGCTCCCTTAGATCATCCAGTGAATTGAATCCACTACTTTTAAGTTTTCTTTCCTTTGATTCACCAATTCCTTTAATCAATTTCAAATCACTGATCAAACATTGATTAACCTTTTTCTCCGCAAGTGTTTTGATTTCTAACTTTTCATGAGTGGTGAAACGGTAACAGGGGCCGCATTTTGTATCAATCTCTTCCCCATACTCCAGGTCTTCCAGTGATTTATCCTGATATTCTTCAAGGAGTTTTTCTTTAAGTTTTTGAGGGTTATTTTCAGGTTCATAATTCATAATGTCAATTCCTAAAAAGTAATTAAAAAGTTAGTTTAATCTAAAATTTTGATGATATCAAATAAACTGTTAGACTTATATTTTATTACCATCATTATTTATGGTTGTTAAGACCATATATAGCTGTAATTATTAATTTACTATATACTCATCAAACAATGGGGGTAATGATTTGAAGAAATATATAGTTTTACTAGCTGTACTGATAGTGGTGGTTATGATTTCAGGATGTACCACTACATCTACAATTACCACTAAAAATTTCTCGGCAAGTGGAATATCATTCCAGTATCCTGATAACTGGAATGTGACCAACCAGGTATCTAATAATTCCACTCAGATAGTGGTAGCCAGTTCTGAGTTCATTTCCACCAACGGTACCAAGGGCAGTGTAGTGTTGATCCTTAAACTTCCCAAGACCGCTGATAATAACATGACTCAAACCCGACAGGAATTTATAACCCAGGCCCAACAATCCGGTCAGAATGTTACCAATGGAACCATTAACATCACAGGTTTGAGTGCCAGTGACATTAGCTACTCTGGAAAGGATACTCTTGGAAATAATACCTATGCCCGGCTTGTTGATTTTGAGAAGAACGATTCAGTGTATATGATCCTCTTTGCAACTGGTGGTGGGGCCGATATTAATACTGCTAAGTCCTACTTTGATGTGATTGTCAAAAACTTCAAGGTAGAATGAGGGGATTAAGTAAAAACCCATTTCCCTCTTTTTAGAGGGGATATTCCTATTTTCAGTGGGATATTCATGGGAAAATTTATTTATACAACATTTAATGCTTTATAAATCGTTGCTTAATATCGTCAAGGGTTTATAAAACGTGTATTTATACAACTAGGGGGAGTTATTATTGATTAAAACCCTTATTTTATATGAAAGCAGGTATGGATCTACCTGGGAAGCAGCCAACATAATTTCACTTATTCTGGGCCCCTCCCGGCGTCATCCTCTTTCACAGTTTGGTGAAGGATGTCGTGACTTTGATTTAATAGTGATGGGCACCCCTATCTATAATGGGAATATTCACCCTAAAATGCAGACTTTTCTTGATAATGAGCGGGAATGGCTTGATGAAAAAAGTATAGCCCTTTTTTGCACATGTCTCAATGGTTCTGAAGGTCTGCGTGTTCTCAGGGAAGTGGAGGATAGTTTGGGGGATAATGTTCTTGAACTGGGTGTTCTGGGTGGTCGCCTGGAGATGGATCGTTTGAATGACAGGGATTACGAGGCACTCAAGAAATATATTTCCAGGGAAGGATTACCCTCCCAGGGAATGGATTTATTTAACAGTAAAGAAGTTGTGGAATGGGCATTACGCCTTATTGACATCAGGGATGGACTTTTGGATAAACTCCCTGTAGTAGAACTCCGGAGGGAAGTTGAGGATTTTTTAAACGAACACAATACTTGCACCCTGGCCACCAGCTCCCAGGACCGGGTACGTGCCACTCCACTGGAGTATGAATACCACCAGGGACATCTCTATATTCTCAGTGAAGGAGGAATGAAGTTCGCCAACCTACTTTCCAATTCCCAAGTCTCAGTGGCAGTATATGAAGATTACACTGATATGGATAACATTTTAGGGATGCAGATCACAGGACAGGCACTTTTGGTGGAAGAACTGGGGGAATATCAGCAGGCCATAGAAATGAAGGGTCTTAGCATGGATTATATACGATCACTTCCTGTTGATCTTAAACTCATCAGGGTGGATCTGGAGAAGGTTGAATTTTTAAACTCCCAGTTTGAAAAAAAGGGATACTCAACAAGACAGGTTTTGAAGTTTTAGATATTTTTAGAAGAATCATTTTTTTTTAAAAATTTATTTATTTTTTTAGAAACCTCTCCTTCAAAAATCGAATTTATTATTAAAAATTTATTTACTGTTTTTTTAAAATTTATTCTGAAGATATATGGGGAAATCTAGTTGAAACGAAATTGGATCTATTACTATCCATACTGGAATTTTTATTAATTAACCATCACTGTAACACTAAATAATCTTTACTTACAATCAATAACTAAAGTATGAAATCTGGGTCAATATACAAAACCTGAAAAACTGCCATAAATCAGTAATTACATGTATACTGGCTGAATGAAAAACCGGTATTTTAAAGAAAAAATGTGAAATGATTTATTTTCATGGATTTTTATCCTCATTTCTAAATTATTTGGGATTATTCTTGGGGGAAAATATTTGGAAAAATATTTAATTATTCCAGTGTATCCATGGGGTTTATCCAGATATTTTCAAACTGGTCATCCCCGTATCTGGCTGGAGTCAATCACTTTTATAAATTCCTGGGCATGGTCCCGGGTTGTGGTGTTTGAATCGTATTTATATGTTTCATAGACAATGGATGGGATTCCTGCTTTTATTAATGGGATGGTAACGTATTCTGTGCTTGAAGGGTCTGATGGGTAGTAATAGCTCATCCATGAGATTTTGTTTGATAGTTCACGGGCAATGGAGAGGGATTTATTGTCAGTGGTTGGTACGAAGACAAACCTGGTTACTTCATAGCTCCCATTACTGGAATGAATATCAACTGCCAGCTGGTAATGATTGTTGATTATATCTGGTACCACGTATTCATTTGCCAGTTTTTGACCATTTAAACGTTCTGCTGGATAATTATTTTGATATAATGGTGCATTGATTATATAAAGATAATATTGTTTTTCAACCGAATCACTATTCTCTCGCATGGCTTCCACCATAGCTTGATGTGCACCAGATTCCCGGGGGTGAACCCCTACAATGTAAGCTACAGTAACATTGGAACTGGTATTCCCGTAGGGTCCCTCTTTCACCACTGTAGAATCATTGGTTTGGCCCAAAACTACCGAAGATACCTGGGACGAGTTGTTGTTGCTTAGGGTAGGAGTCCCGCTTAGGGATACAGTCAGCAGAATTGCGGAAAAAACCAGGATAATCACTGCACACCCTGATATGATCAGTTTTCCCTTTGTTTCAAGGCTTATAAATCTTTTAAATCCTTCAATGGGAGGTTCGGATTTTTTACTTTGCTTTTGAAGTTTTTTGTTGCCTGTATTTGGTTTAAACGGAATTCTCATTTTTTGCCCTTTTAAAATCATTAAAATTTTAGAAATTCTTATAAATCATAATAAGATTTTTGGAGTATTTATGGGTAATCAGATGATCTGCTATAAATTAACTTCTCTATTATTTTTGAAGTGGAATTAACCAAATTTTGTTGTTTTGACAATTGTTGTCTAGACAATAACTTTATATATTATAAGAGTAGATGTATGTGTATTAAAAAAAATAAGAGGGGTACTAAAATGGAAGATATTGATTTACATCTGCGGAATAAAATGGGTGATTTAGAGATTCAGCTGGAAATATTACTTTCTATTATTTGCAGGAATCATCTTGTCTTCACAAATCGAAAAGCAAAAAGATTAAACATTAAAGGCAGGCACATTCCCTGTTTAATGTTGATTTCAAATTGTCCAGGAATTACGCAGGATGAGATTGCATACATACATCAAATAGATAAAGGATTTATTGCACGTATAGTGAAAGAACTGGAAGATGATGAATTTTTATGCCGCACCATTGACTCTGAAAACCGTCGTAAATATCATATTTCCTTAACTGAAAAGGGAGAGGACATCATACCCAAAATTAAGGATATTGATGAGGAATGGAAAGAGGTAGTTTGTGAAGGTTTAAACGAAGATGAAATTTCTAAATTAATGGAATTTATGAATTTAATGGCTGAAAACAGTATTGAAAAAATTAAAAATCGCACTTAATCCATTATAACAGATTAAAATTGGAAAATTTCAAATTAACAAGAGATGTATATAAATGCAAAGGAATAAACCAACACAATCAACTCCAAATCATTCTACGGATTATGATAAGACAGAAGGAGTCATTACAATTCTTGGTGACCCTAAAAAAGCCCTGGTTAAACTTTCAGGGCCCATGATCATTTCAATGATCTTAATGTCACTTTACAATATCGTTAACGCAATTTGGGTTGCTGGTCTTGGCGGAGATGCATTAGCAGCAGTTGGATTTGTAACCCCTTTATACTTGATACTTGTGGGGTTAAATAATGGTTTAGGAGCGGGTGCAGCTTCTGCGATATCACGTTATATTGGTGCAAATAATAAAAAATCTGCAAATAATGCTGCTATGCATACACTCGTTCTTACAATGGGTATTTCACTTATCATGACTGTAGTTCTGCTGGTATTTCTTGAACCAATACTCATCCTTTTTGGTGCAGGAAGTACATTATATCTTGCAATCCAGTATGCACAGGTTATCATTCTAGGAACCATCTTAATGCTATTTGTAGGTGCAGCCTATGGCATACTTCGTGCAGAGGGTGATGTCAAAAGAACGATGTATGCAATGATATTATCCTCAGTTGTGAACATGGTCCTTGACCCCATACTCATTTATGTTGCAGGTTGGGGAATTTCCGGGGCAGCATGGGGTACATTTATATCCACAGCATTAGTAGCTGTTATTTTGCTATACTGGCTATTTGTAAAGAGGAACACCTATATTTCTTTCTCATTTAAGGATTTTATGCCCGATAGAACCATAACTAAAAATATTTTAGGAGTGGGACTACCAGCAAGTGTTGAATTCCTCGTGATATCAATTCTTTCAATTGTTCTTAATGCCCTTCTGGTCATGGTTGCAGGAACAGATGCAGTTGCAGTTTATACTACTGGTTGGAGGGTAGTGATGTTTGCCATGGCACCAATAATAGGTATAGGAACTGCACTGGTTACAGTTGTTGGTGCTTCTTATGGAGCTAAAAAATATAGAACTCTCTCTATGACCTATAAGTACTCTTTGAAGATCGGACTTCTTGTAGTGGCAGTAACCAGTATTTTATTATATGTATTTGCAGATTATATTGCCATGTTATTCACTTACAGTTCCACAAGTGCATATTTATCACCCACAATTGCTTCATTCATCCAGGTAATGTGCCTATTTTTCATATTCCTACCATTAGGAGTTATGTCCAGTTCAGTATTCCAGGGAATTGGTAAAGGAACAACATCTCTTATTTTAACCGTACTCCGGGAGCTGGCTTTTGTCAGCGTGTTTGCCTATACTTTCTCAATCCTTCTTGGTTGGGGAGAAAATGGAGTATGGTGGGGAATTATTATAGGAAACCTTTTTGGAAGTATATTTGCGTATATCTGGGCGCACCTATACATAAAACGGCTGCAGGATAGTTCAAAATTGGATCCACAGTTAAAATAGGATGTAATTTTAAATAAATAATTAGGAACTATCTAACGAAAGTTAGATAGAACTAATTACAAAGGATAGGACAGATTTGATGCTGAAATTATTCTTGCTATAGATGAATGTGAAATTCATTTTTGTTTTACTTCGTTAAACATCTCTATAACGAAGTTGTATATCACTTAATTTAAAAAATATATAAATTTTATCTCAAATTTATTATTGTTCTAATTTTATTTATCTATCTGTAAAGCATTTTCTTCAGATTCCCATAATTCCTCTTTTTTAATAAGGCCTATTAGCTCAGAAGGAGTCAATATGCGAGGTATTTTATCTGATATCCAATATTTTCTTTCATTATAAGGAATATATTCTACAAAGGGTGTTATAACAATTGGAATTATTTTACGAAATTTACTAATATCAAAATTAGTACCTTTACTTTCTTTTATTAACCATTCAGCTTTCTCATCAATTTGATTGATGGCTTCATCATATCTTTTTTTCCTAAAAACAAGCGAATTCTTTGTACCTTTATAAAAACCAATTGATCTATTATTTGATTTACATTCTATAATTAATAAAACGTCATTTCTTTCAAAAGATGCGTCAATCTGTTTTTTATCTCCATTAACTGATTTGTACTCTTTAGTAGGTAATGCAAGTTCTTGTTGTCCTTGAATAAATGTTTCTAATGCAGTACCTTTAAAATTCTCATCACTTACCTTACAATTCCAGAATAAGTCAAATAACCTTTGATTCATCCAAGCATAATCAATAAAGTAACGGTCTTTCCCGTAAGGTAAAAAAATTGAATGAGGTCCAGGGTAACTCAAACCAATATTTTTTCTCTTTTCTTCAGTTAAAGCCCAGTAATTAAACCCTTTTTCAAGATCAATACTTTCTTCACTTAATCCAAAGTATTTAATACAACTGGACAAATCATTTTGTAGGATATCAAAAATATCTTCTTTTTTATAAGGACCCTCATAGCTTCGTTGCCAACATTTAAACATAAAAGCAGGATCTTTCCAATTAGCCATTACATGATAAAGAAGTATTGTAAAAACTATCATCACAGATTCAAAATTTACTTTATTCACTTTTTCAAAAGCTTTAGAATAATTTAAATTAGATTTGTAATAACTATACATATTGATTGGAATCCAAATGAAATTTGAAACTATGTCGCTAGTAATATGTAAATCCACATCACTATAAGTTTTAGAATAAGATTCTATTATTGATTTTGTATTTATTTTAGTCACATTATAAATGGGAATAACCGTTATCGAATGATTATTTTTGTCTTTTAAGGGGTAAAATGTTCCTTTAGCTGTGAATGGTGTTGTAAAATCGAAATCACTTCTGTCATCAAAAATATTTATTGATACTTCTAAAAAATCATCTCTATCTTCAAATACGTCGCCAGGATTATGTTCAACAATACATGAAGCCCCTTTAAAAAAACCTCTCAAGTTAGCATAAGATCTCCAAACTTCAAATATTAAGTTTTCAAGTTCATAAAACTCTTTTAATTCATTAAGCCCAAAATTAGTCAAGACTAATTGTGGTGATTCTTGAATGAAATCAATAACTTGCTGGACTTCATCCTTTAAAACTTTTTTTAACTCAATTCTTTCATAATCGGGCAGATTTAATTCAGGATCTAAAATGATCGACTCTATTACTTGTTCACTATTCTCTTTTTTAAAAAAACCACTTAAAATATCATCTATTTCTAATTCTCCTGAAAATCCAATCCTATTACATGGTTCTAATGTACCATATTTTTGAATACTTGCCTCAAAGGTTGACCTAACAATCTGCAACGTGCTACTTCTATCCCTATCATCACCACAATGCGATAAAGTACAGGCGATTCGTCTTAAAAGATGTATCCAATATGCAATAGAATTTTTAGAGATAATTTTTGAAATTTCAGTCTCAAGACAATCTAAATAATCGTGCATGAAATTTGTTCCTTCATCAGGAGTATAATTACCAGATGGGATTGTATTCCAAAAAGAATTCCTAATTGGATGATAATCACAGGGTTTAGTCATGGTGTCCAGTTTTTTATGTAGATCACTAAATGCAATTTTATAATAATCAAGTAGAAACATATTCAATGATTTTTCATTTTTCGGTTTCATATGCTTATTTTAATTATAAATTGTATTAAATGTGTCACATTTCAGCTTTAATGCATTCTCCGAAATTGGAAAAACATTTATATTTAATTATTAATTTTAATAATATACGTATTAAATATGTTGAATGTGATGATCTTTTTTCAACAAATATATAAAACTTACAAGGAGTATATCAACATATGAAGATCCATAGGGAAAGTAAGGACAGGGTCAAGGATCATTTCGTGTACCGGCGAAAAAGTAAAAGAGGCGGGTCTGTAGTTATAATGCCAGATAATATTCGAATAGATAATTTCCATGGATTTCCACATATCCACATTCATAAAAAAGCAGGGCATGAAGAAATAGGCATTGATGACCCCGATCGGGTCTATTTTATAGTCATGGATCATCTAGAGAGGGAGAATGGCCTAAACATAGTCAAACTCAAGGAGGAGCTGGGATGAAAATCACCTTAATAAAAACCATAACCGGAGAAAAACTGATACAGGAATTAGAAGAAACCTACGGTTCTCTGGATAGACTTGAAAGGCTCCAAGATAGAAATCCAGATAACATGAAGGTATACACGGATCTGGATGACTGGAAATATTATCAGGATCATCTGGATGAAATTATCGAGGAAACTAAGGGTATAGTTACCGAAAAATTAACTCTGGGAACGCTGGAGATGGAGATGCTTAACTTCATCAAATATAAAAAGCCAGAGTCCATTCGTGAACTGGCCAGAATGATCCATAAAGATGTGAGATCAGTTCAACCTAAGGTAAGAAAACTGGAGAAGCAGGGACTAATCCAGTTTAAGGAAGGTCCAAAGAGAAAGCTAATGCC
>AMGN01000024.1 GCA_000309865.1 Methanobacterium sp. Maddingley MBC34
AGTCGTATTCTGTTTGGTTGGTTTTGTTGGCCCAGTTGGTGAGGTTTCCTGTTTTGGTTATTAGGGCTGCGAAGTTGAATTCGGCGTATTGGTTGACGTTGATGTTTCCTATGGTCCATATTCCTGTGCTGTTGTTGTATGATGGGTCGTATTGTGTCCAGATGTCGCTTCCGGGCATTTGGATGTAGTAGTCTGTTAGTATGAGGCCGCTTGGTAGTAGGTCTGTTATTTGTACTCCTGTGGCGTTGTCTGGTCCTTTGTTGGTGACTTTGACTAGCCAGTAGCTTATGTCGTTGTAGTTGTAGTTGCTGCTGGGGTTTACCCATGCGCAGCTGTGGCTGTTGTTGCAGACCCATTTGTCTACTTGTATGTCTGCTGA